>QNYF01000134.1 GCA_003978695.1 Desulfobulbus sp.
TTGTAGCCGATGCTTGCCGATGGTTGGATTACAAGACTGTCCTTACTGAGTTCGTAGCCACGCCAGATGTAGCTGGAATAGATTCCGACAGAGGCCTCGGCTGAGAGTTCGGGGGCAGCCTTGCAGGATGTTGAACTCAGTCCCAACAGACTGACGGTAAAGACTCCGACTGCGACCGCTGTAAAGAATACGTTTTTTGTTTTCATTTTTCTCTCCTTTTAAGTTTAACGGTGATTTTTTCGCCCACCTTTTTCCCAGAACGGTTTACTCAAAGGTAACTCTTCAGGAGCACCTCATTTTTATCCATTTAAGCCTGCTCAAGTAGCACAAGTACTGCTTCACAGTCGTAAATGAACGGTTACAGGCGGTGTTTTGTAAGTTTTCAGCACCCGCCGGAAGAGTTGCACTTAAAGAAGCTCTGGAAAAGACCAGTGGAAAGTGTGTGCGTTATCAATGACAAACCAAGAATCGTGCCACGAAAATGTAAAACGTATGTGATGGTGAAAAATAAAGGAAAAATAGATGTATGGGAAAGCGAGTCTGCTGGATGCGGAGTGGTTGCTGTTATGGCTCTCTCTTTGCTTTTACAAAAGTGTAAGAATTAAAAAGTGATTATTACATTTTTGTAACCATTAAAAAGACAAAATTTTAATGGGAGTATTCGCAGGCTGGGCCTGACCAGTAGTCTGTCAGCCGGCTCTTTTCTGTTTTCTGGCAAAGGTTGCTGCTTCCATTCCGGCAACGCATCCTTCGCCAACAGCTTTGGCCATCTGGTAAGGTGGGCCGACAATATCACCGGCAGCGTACACGCCCGCGATGTTGGTTTCCTGCTTCCGGGTGACGTCAATGTACTTAAAATGATCCATGTCCAGCTGTACGCCAATCTGGGTTGCCAGCTCCAGGGCCCCTTTTGAGCCGAGTTCAATGAAAATTCCATCGACCTGAACAGTCTCGCCGTTGTCAAGAAGAATGCCGGAAACGCCATTTTCACCTTGGATCTCTTTAACCCAGGTGCCCTCAAGGATCTCTACCTTGCTGTCGTGTAACCGTTTGAGCATGCTTTCTGAACCTTGCAGCTCTTTTGCCACCAGGTAGACTTTTTCTGCGTACCCCAGCAGGGTGAGGGCCCCGTCAATGGCTGCGCTGCGGTTTCCTGCGACCATAACGGTTGCGCCCCGGTAGAAATTGGCATCACAGTCAACGCAGTAGCTTACTCCCTTGCCGGCAAGATCGAGTTCTCCGGGCACGGAAAGTTTCTTCTTGGAAACCCCCATGGAGAAGATCAGGGTGCGGGTGCTGATTTCTCTGCCGCTTTCAAGCTCCAGTGTGAAGAGCTGGTCTTCGCCCTGATTAATCTTCAGCACGTCTTCAGCCGAAATTTCAGTGCCAAAGCCTTTGGTCTGTGTGAGCCCGGCTTCAAGGAGATCTTTTCCTTCGGAAATCCCTGCGATACAGGCATAGTTTTCGATATGCGCATTGTACAGGGCGCTGTTTTCGATGCGGCCAAGCATGAGAACGCTGGTCTTTTTTCTGGACGCGTGAATTGCGGCCTGGATACCGGCCGGTCCCGCGCCGATGATGACTACATCATAGGTAGCGTCTGGCATAAGTTGTCTCCTGAATGATAAAAAAGCACATCAGTTGCACCTCGTCTTCGTCCATTGAAGCCTGTTCGAGTAACACAAGGAAGCGGCACAGTTAAAAATGAACAGGTATGCGTAGGCACAGAATCTAAGATACATCTGGAGAGTTACAGGATAATGGTTGTGGTCGTTTGTCGCATCTGCGTGAATAATTATATAAATATAATAAAAATCTGGTAAATCAGCATGAAGTGAGTTGACTCTTTTCACTCCCAGATTATGTACACTATTCGTAGTTCAAGGTCGACAGAATTTTGAGAATCAAGTATACTTAAAGACTTCTATGAAAGTCGTTTCGCAACACAGGCTGTGCCGTAGGACTGTAAGAACTTTCGTTATTTGTTGTGGCTGGCGAATTTGGTCCAGCCGTGCTGTTAATATGTAACCATTCTTTCTGCCTCCTGCAATAGGGTAAAATAATAATCATCAGAGAAGGCGATATGTCCTGCCGGGACGGAGAAGAGCGAAAAAACGATTTTGCTGAAATGAAGTTGAGTTGTTTTTTCTGTGGAGCTTCTGCCAGGCTTGAAGGCCGTTGAATCCGTTCGACAGTCGTCTGCACGGGTTGCGGGCAGGAATTACCTGCTTCGGTCTATGAGGAACAGATCGAAGCGTGGAAAGAAAAGGTGATTCGGCAGCTGAGTACGTAAAAGGCAGATAATTTCATATTCATCAAACACAGGGAACCGATGTCGTGAGTTTTTCGTTTATTGGCATGATGGCCGGGGCCGGCCTTATGGTCAAGATAGTTATGGGTACGCTTGTTCTTTTTTCAGCCATTTCATGGTGGATAGTTATCATGAAGCATCTGCTGTTTAAAAGAGCACGGCATGCTTCAGAAGAATTTCTTACTCGTTTCTGGGAGAGTAAAACCTTAAACCACGCTTTTGACGCGGCACAGGAATATACCAGCAGTCCTGAGGCTGCAGTTTTTGTTTCCGGCTTCAGCGAGTTGCGCAAAATCAGTTCTGCCAGGAGCAACCAGACAGCTGCCGGGAATCTGCAGTCAAAGCTTGCCACAATGGACAACCTTAAACGGGCGGCACGTAAGGCACAGATCATGGAATATGATCGTCTTGGCCGGTCCCTGCCTTTTCTGGCAACCACCGGCAGCGCAACCCCATTCATCGGGCTTTTTGGCACAGTCTGGGGGATTCTTACTTCGTTTCAGGAAATCGGTGCCCGTGGTTCAGCCTCTCTTGCCGTGGTTGCCCCGGGAATTTCCGAAGCGCTTGTTGCAACAGCAGCCGGCCTTGCTGTTGCTATTCCTGCCGTTATTTTCTATAATTATTATGCAAATAAGCTTGGTGATTTTGAGTCGGACATTGAAAACTTTTCCGCAGATTTTCTGAACCTGATTGAACGTGATATCCTTTCCAAAGGATAAGTTGCGTTTTGCGGGTAACAGTTGATACTGATATTTGAGGTAACTTTTGCACAGTTACAGGCCGGTGGTTTTGCAAGTTTTCAGCAACCACCTGAATAATTACTCTTCGAGTGAGATTTATGGGGCCGACAGGCGGTAGTGGCAGGCGGGGAATGGTAGCAGATATCAATGTAACACCACTTGTGGATGTTATGCTGGTATTGTTGATTATTTTCATGGTTACAGCACCCATGATGACAGAGGGCATAGAGGTAAATCTCCCGGCAACAACCACCAAGGCCCTGCGCCAGCAGGAACAGCCACTTGTTGTTTCTATTGATAAAGATGGCAAAATCTCTCTAGACAAAATACAGGTTGATTTATCTTTTCTTCGGCAGCAACTTCAGAAATTACCGGATGAAAAGAAGAAAGAGCCTATCTACCTTCGAGCAGACCAGGACGTACCTTACGGTTTGGTTGTCAAAACTATGGCTGCTGTAAAACAGGCCGGTTTTGAAAAACTGGGTATGGTCACCCGGCCTGACGATACAAAGAAAAAAGAATAGAATCAGTGGGGCTATCAGAAGACCTTGGACGGAGTACAATTCGACGACCGTGATTTTTTTCGGAATCAACAGCAAGACGACAGGTGCTGGAAATGGCCGCTGACTCTGGCTATTATGTTGCATATTGCCGTTTTTGCAGGATCTGTCTGGCTCCCCGGGGTTTTCGATCATAAACCATTGCTTGACGATATAGTCACAGTAGACCTGGTATCCATGCCTGAACCGGAACCGGTGTCACCGACCCCTGTGACACCAGTTGCAAAACCCCCGGAGCCAGTAGTTGAAACACCCCCGCAACCCGCTGATCCTCCTCCAGAACCAGAACCTGTGGAGGTCGCAGTTGCTCCTGAACCGGTTGTCACACCGGAGCCGGTTGCAAAGGCAAAACCAATATCACTTGTGCCCCGTAAACGGAAGCTCAGAAAGGCAAAAGACACCCGGCTTGCTGAAGAAAAAGAACAGGAAAAACGTGAGCAGCGTGCCAAAATTGCCCGCCAGGAACAGCAGAAGCGCAAAAAAGAAGCCCTGGCAAGGAAGCGAAAGGCGGAGCAGAAAAGAAAACGGGCTGAGAAGCAGCGGCGGCAACGTGCCATAGCGGCAGCAAGACGAGCGCAGCTGGAAGCTGATCGTGCTGCGGCTATGGCTCGAGAGGAGCTGGCTTCTGTGATCAGACAAAAAGGAGCCGCTGGAAGGACTGCTGCAAATGGTAATGCATCCGGGCGCAAGGTGCAGTCAGTTGTCTTGAAACAGTATTTGTCCTCGTTGTACGAAAGAGTTCACGGGTATTGGATTTTACCTGAAATGCGGAAGTGGGATCGGGGACTTGAAACTATTGTGGTCCTGACTATACTGCGGGACGGATCAGTAGCGGGTATGCAGATTGAGCGTAAATCAAGGGATCCATTTTTTGATCAGTTTGTCATGAAGACCCTGCAGAGTGCCGCTCCCATGCCCCGTTTTCCAACGCTCATGTCTCAGGCGTCCATTGAAGTCGGGTTACGCTTTAAACCCGGTGAACTTGCAATGTAGTTATGAAAAACTTAACCTCTATTCATTCAATGAAACTCTTATCAATGAAATTACGTCTCCCTCTCGTTTTGATCGCATTGACTCTTGCTCTTTTTTTTGCGGTCGAGGCAGCGGCTGAACGGGTTTATCTCGATATTGCTGCCTCTGATATGCGAAAAGTTGTCGTGGCAGTACCGCCTTTTGCCGATGACACCGGTTCCCGGAACAGCCCGACCGGCAGAGCGATTGCAGAATTGCTGGCCAAAGGGCTTGAGTTTCACGGATTTATTCAAATTGTGGATTCTTCGCAGTATAATATGGCCGGGAACGTCGACTGGAAGAGTGTCGGAGCTGATTATGTTGTGCTCGGTAAATACACGAGCAGTGGTAAGAATATGGTCATTGAGGGACGCCTGCTGGAGGCGGCTGCGGATAAAATGCTTGCGGGAAGACGCTATAAGGGAACCCCC
>QNYF01000035.1 GCA_003978695.1 Desulfobulbus sp.
CCGGCGTATTTCCAGAAATCTCAGTCCGGTCATAATTGAAGACCTGGGGCTGGATGCCGCTCTTGAGAATATCGTTCAAAGCTTCAGCAGGGCCAGCGGCATATCGTGCACCTTTAAGCCACAGTCATTGCAGGGCCTGAGTTCACTTGATCAACAGCGCCTGGTGTATCGTCTGGTGCAGGAAACCTTGACAAATATCAGTAAACATGCCCATGCTACCCATATCGAATTTACTATTCAAGTGGATGAAAACAACGTTGTTATGAAGATAACTGATAATGGGACGGGGTTTGATGTTCATCGACTGGACGAACAGATATCCGGGCTTAAGGGAATTGGCATGACTGCTATGGTTCATCGGGCGAATATGTTGGGTGGCAGTGCCAAAATAGACAGTACCATAGGCAGAGGGACTGCTGTATGTTTTACTTTTCCCCTTAATTCCGGCTTGATTTAATGACTGATAAATGCATAATTACGCAGGATGACAGGAACACCTTTCTCCTGCAGGTCAGGGATGTCGCACATACTGCAAGGATTGGTCAGGCCCTTGGAAAACAGTGCTGTCCGGGTGACGTTCTTTTGCTCTCGGGAGACCTGGGAGCCGGAAAGACAACGGTTACCCAGTCAATAGCTGTGGGGATGGAAGTATCGCCAGATCAGTATGTAACCAGTCCTTCTTTTGCCCTGATGCATGAGTACCGTGGCAGGCTGCCGCTCTATCATATGGACTTTTATCGTCTGGCAGGCGAAGATGATGTTGAAGGCGCAGGGCTGCTCGAGTATATTGGCGGTTCAGGTGTGGCCGTTATTGAATGGGCTGACCGTATGGGGAGCCTCTGCCCTCAAAACAGACTGGAAATTAAAATTACATGCACCGGGGAAACAGAGCGATTATATACATTTATTCCCTATGGTGCTTCCTGGCTGAAGAGAATCTCGTGTTTATTTACTGAAGAATTTTCGGACTGAAGTTTTTCTTATAATTTTCAAGCTTCTCTCTTTTTATTCCCTCAATGCCCGCATAGAAAGCATGCAGAAAAAAACTCTCCGGCTTCATAAATGCCGGAAAAAGTATACCTTTGATCAGGACAAAGCCTGCAGCCCGGAAGAGACTGTTGAGCGGTTTTTGCGACGGCTTAAAGACGCAAAACTTGACATTCTGCAAGGGGTTGAAAGAATTGATACGGGACGACTTGATATACCTGTATATTTCAGTGTCTGCGGTAAGGATGCCAGGGATATTATCGGTACCAAAAAACAGATGGGTAAGGGCTCAACTCCTGCGCAGTCCAGAGCCAGTGCCTGCATGGAACTTGCAGAGCGGTACAGCTTTTTTTCTTTTGTCAAAGAAGACGATAATTTTCTGGTCGGGGATTATCCAACCATGGTTGCTGCCGGATATCCCGTGTTGCCGGTCGAAGTTTTGCTGCAATCTGTCCATGATACGACCTGTTCTCCCGAGAACCTTGAAAAACTCCTGGCTGATCTGCCAATGCGCTGGACCATGGCCAGAAACTTGACCCGTAATCAGGACGTGCTGGTGCCATTTTCCTGGTTTTATGCCATAAATGAGTTTAATGGACCCTGTGCCGGAAACACCATGGAAGAAGCGTTGCTCCAGGGGGTAAGCGAGGTGGTCGAGCGCCATGTATGTGCGGTTATAAGCCGGCATAGAATACGAACACCTGCTCTTGATTTACAATCCGTGACAGATCCTGTGGCCAGAGACCTGATTGAAAAGTTCAGTCGCAATGGCATTGAGCTTCGTGTGAATGATTTTTCCCTTGATACCGGTATCCCCACCATCGCTGTCCTAGCCTGGGACCCACAGACGTTTCCTGAAAAAAGTGAGTTGGTCTATACCGCCGGAACCACACCCGGGGCAGATAAGGCCTTAATACGGGCGCTCACCGAAATCGCCCAGCTGGCCGGAGATTTTGAAACAGGTTCAAACTATGTAGCCTCTGGTCTGCCCAAACCGCAAAGCCTTGCCGACGTTGATTATGTAGTAAATCCGGATAAAACGCTCTCTATCCGGCAGATTGCAGATCTATGCGATGATGACATGCTGCAGGAGTTGCAGAATTGTCTGCAGTCATTGCAAAAAATTGATCTGGAAGTGTTGGCAGTTGATACAACCCACCCGCAGCTCAAGATACCTGCAGCCTATACCATCATTGCCGGAGCACATTTCAGGGAGCGGGCAGCCTCTGGAGACGCTCCTCTGTTTGCGGCAAAACTCGCAGCAGAGCTTCTTGATTCATCTGCTCTTGACATGAAATTGCTGCAGATGCAGGAAATCCTGCCGGATGCTTATTATCTAGAGTTTTATAGAGGTCGCAATCTTTATGAGCAGGGGCTGGTTGAGGAAGCTCTTGCCTGTTTTGAACGAACACTTGTGCTGTCACCAAATGCAGAGGATCTTCCTTATGTCTACTCCTATACAGGGAGCTGCCTGCGAGATCTCAAGCGCTATGATATTGCTGTGCCGATTCTTGAAAAGGGGTTACTGCTTGACCCGGACCGGCCTGATATTCATAATATCCTCGGTGTCTGCCATTTTAAGAAAGAACGGTATGCTGAGGCGGCAGATCATTTTAAGCAGGCTGTTTCTCTTAACCCCGTATCGGCCATTGATTATGCCAACCTGGCAATAAACCTCCAGCGTCTTGGCCGGGAAGACGAGGCCATAGAAAATTACCAGATTGCGCTCAGTCTGGACTCGTCCATCACCTTTGCTCTTAAAAACCTGAACACGTTGCTGGCCGGGCAGGCATAAGCGGGATTATTCATATTGATTACCAGGCAGGCGCGGCCGGACAAAGTAAAAGGCATGAAAGAATTACCTGAAAACCCCGACAGGATTCTGATACGCTCCACCAACTGGATTGGTGACGCGATCATGACGACTCCTGCTGTTCGCACAATACGGCAGAATTTTCCCCGAGCCGAAATTTCCATGCTGGCCCTTCCCTGGATGGCAGATGTTTTTTCCGCGTGTCCTCATATTGATCATATTTTTACTTACGATAAAAATGCAGCCCACAAAGGTCTTGCGGGTAAGCTGAAACTGGCCTTTGATATCCGTAGAGAACATTTTGACATGACAATCCTTTTGCAAAATGCTTTCGAAGCGGCCCTGATTACAACCATTGCGGGAATTCCTGTCCGGGCCGGTTACACGACAGATGGCAGAAGGTTGCTGCTCACCCACGGGGTGAAAAAACATCCTGACATCGGTACAAAACATCAGGTCCATTATTATCAGGATATGGTGCAGGAGCTCGGTATGAGTCCAGGGCCTGACAGCCTTGAGCTTTTTCTTGATTCCAAGGCTGTTACAAGTGCAACACAGCGACTGGCAGATGCGGAAACCAAAGCCCAGCAACCCATTATCGGCCTCAACCCGGGAGCCGCTTACGGCCCTGCCAAATGCTGGCCAGCGCGTAAATATGGACAACTGGCAAAATATCTCATTGAGAAAACCGGAGCGCTTGTCCTGGTTT
>QNYF01000194.1 GCA_003978695.1 Desulfobulbus sp.
AAAAACAAAGAGAAAGTCTAAATCCAAGGCTAAATCCTCGGCCAAGTCCAGGAAGTCTTCTAAATCGAAATCAATAAAAAGAACCGGGAAGGTGAATATTAACACCGCTGATGCGAAAACTCTGACGGAATTCACCGGCATCGGGCCCGTAACAGCCAAAAAGATTATTGCCTATCGCAGAAAAAACGGGAAATTTAAATCTGCTGCTGACCTTTTAAATGTCAAGGGAATCGGTGAAAAAACCCTGAAGAAGATGAAACCTCAGCTTAAATTTTAACCTTTATACTACATAATTATTAATTAACAAAGAAGGAGAACGACCATGGGAATGATGCAGGAGTTTAAAGATTTTGCAGTAAAGGGAAATGTTGTTGATATGGCTGTAGGTATTATCATTGGTGGCGCTTTTGGTAAAATTGTCTCCTCTTTTGTGGCAGATGTTATTATGCCGCCAATTGGCATGCTCATGGGCGGAGTTGATTTTTCCAACCTCGCGATAACCCTTAAAGAAGCGGTTGGCGACACACCAGCTGTCCTTCTTTCCTACGGTAAATTCATTCAGAGCATGGTTGATTTTACGATTGTCGCTTTTGCTATTTTTATGGCAGTCAAGGTCATCAACAACTTAAAGAAGAAAGAAGAAGAAAAACCGGAAGAACCACCAAAACAGGAAGTGCTTCTCGAAGAGATCAGAGACCTTCTTAAAAAGTGATCCCTTTTGCGTAAGACGTTCAATTAACTGGTTCAATCAGGATTGTACGTAAACACCCCAAGGCCCGTTACACAGGATTGTCAGTCCTTTGTAACGGGCCTTTTACATTCTCTTCGTCCCCCCGACCATCTCTTTTCCAGACTTTAGCCACCCCTTCTCAGATTTTTCACTTGATTCAAATCAATTTTTTTCCTGACAGAAACAGGTAAATGAAAGAGTCAGCTCCTTGCAAATAAATGCGGACTTTTGCAGTGGAATCATTTAAACTGAATAGAATTGTCAATTTTCCGAACAACCACCTTGTGCTACTGATGTGGTTTTGTTTATATTCAATACTTATATTTCAACGTGATCATTTATGGCTCAAAAGAAAAAAAATCCTGTGTGGTCTTTTTTTGCATCTGTCAAACTGGCCCTGTTCCTGCTCTTTATCCTTGCGGCCACCTCTATTGTCGGCACAGTTGTTCCCCAGAATAAACCTACAGGCTTTTATGCCGAACAGTACGGCCAGAAGATGGCCAACCTCATGCAAACGCTCTCCATTCAGGACATGTATAATTCCTGGTGGTTCCTCAGTTTACTCGGAATATTCTGCCTTAATCTGATCGTCTGCAGCCTGGAACGTATACCTGGCGTGATACGCATAGTACGAAAAGATAACCTGACAACTCAACCCGCCAGATTGCTGAAACTTCCCTTTAATGAAACTTGTGTGGTGGGCCAATCAGTTACAGACACTACTGAAGAGGTTGTTTCGTTCCTCACATCGAAAGGGTGGAAACCAGGACGCCGCGACAAGGATAACGGCACCTTGCTGTTTGCACAAAAAGGCGCATGGACACGTTTTGGCGTGTACATTGTCCATGTTTCTATTCTTATCATTCTTCTCGGAGCGGTAATTGGCTCCTCTGCTTTTTCCAATAAAATCCTTCACAATCCTGATTTTGCCTTTAAGGGCAGTATCATGCTCCCTGAAAGTCAGGAAACAGACCATATTTTTTCTTTTCAAGATGGTAAAAAAATTCATCTGGGGTTCACAGTCCGATGTAATTACTTTTCTATTGAGTACTATGGCAACGGTATGCCAAAAACATTCCTTTCAAAACTCACTGTTCTTGAAAATGGCAAACCCGTGCGGTTCAAAAACGGTAAAACTGTTCATTTTCTGGAAGTAAACACTCCCCTCACCTATAAAGGAATAACGTTTTACCAATCCTCATACCAGCCTTATTCCGATTTTCTTGTTACACTTATCAACAAGAAAACAGGAGTAAAACAACAAAAGATTATACCTGGCGGCAAGCAGGTATCTTCCGATGACGGTCTCGTTTCTTTTGGAATTATTAATAAAGAAGGACGGGGGGAGGCAATATCAAGGGTTAAGATATGGTTTGGAGATGCCGATGCTGATCCTTCAACTTTCTGGCTGAATAACGATCAGGAGGCTGTTGTCAAACGCCCTTCCGGAGACTACATCCTGCACGTCAAACAACTTTATGCGACTGGCTTACAGGTAACAAAAGATCCCGGAGTTTTATGGGTTTATACAGGATGTGGCCTGATGCTCTTTGGCCTGTTTGTTGCCTTTTTTACTTCACATCGTAAACTCTGGGCCCATATTCATGAAAAAGATGGACAGGTCAACGTCGTTTTAGCTGGTAGCGCAAATAAGAATAAAGTAGGTTTTGAAAAAACGTTCCAAAGACTGGCAGATAGTTTTAAAGAGAAAAAGTAACTTCAGCTGCACCCCATCTGAACCGTTACAGACCACACGTTATGCTAAAGTAGTGGTGCTACCTGAATAATTACGAGAAAAATATCACTTAGAAACAACCGGAAATTATCTATCAACAACAGTAATCGAATTCCAACGGGAACCTTATGGACAGCTCACAACTCTTTGGTATTACAACAATAGCTTATCTTCTCTCATCAGCATTCTACATAGGCCTTCTTGTTTTTAAAGGAAAAAAGATTGGCACGGTTGGTCTCATTTTTGCCATTATTGGCGTGCTGGCTCAGTCAGCAGCCCTGGGACTGCGCTGGAACGAATCCTATAAAATAGGTATCGGTCATGCCCCGTTGACAAATATGTACGAATCGCTTGTCTTCTTTGCCTGGTGTACCACTCTTTTTTATATTTTCATGGAGTATAAATTCAAAGCCAGAGTAATAGGTGCGTTTGTCATGCCGTTTGCCTTCACGGCCATGGCCTATGCCTCATTTGCCAAGGGGATCAATCAGCAAATCAGTCCACTCATCCCGGCATTACAGTCTAACTGGCTCATTGCTCATGTCATGACCTGTTTTATTGGCTATGGTGCATTTGCTGTTGCCGGGGGGCTTGGCATGATGTATCTGCTCAAACAATCCGCAGTGAACCGTGGTCTCTCTGAGAAAACCCTTACAGGAGGACTTCCTGAGCTCAAGGTAATAGATGACCTTACCCATAAAACTATTGTCTTTGGTTTTATGTGGCTCACTGCCGGAATTATTACCGGTGCAGTTTGGGCCAATGAAGCATGGGGAACCTACTGGAGCTGGGATCCAAAAGAAACATGGTCAATCATTACCTGGTTTGTCTATGCCTCTACCCTGCATGCCCGTTTTACACGAGGCTGGCGTGGAAGCAGAATTGCATGGCTGGCGATACTTGGTTTTATTTCCGTATTTTTCACCTATTTTGGTGTCAACTTTCTTTTATCAGGTCTTCACAGTTACGGATCGAGTTGAGTGAGCATTCGTTGTTGCGTTATAAGAAAAAGGCTGGTTCAAGCTCT
>QNYF01000198.1 GCA_003978695.1 Desulfobulbus sp.
CTCCATTAGCCTGTCCTGAACCGGCGTGTCAGGGTCGAGGGTGGTCATGTAGAATTCCAGAACATGGGAAATTGCGTCAATGGCTCCATATGCAGTGTAATCAGGCGGAACAGAGAAGGTATTTTGCGGATCAAGGATCGAAGTTTTTGGATAGAGCAGCCGGTGGCCAAAGCCGAATTTTTCCTGCGTTTTTTCATTGGTCAGGACCATGCCGGAGTTCATCTCAGAGCCGGCTGCGGCAAGGGTGAGCACAGTGATGACCGGCAAACTAGATTTAATGGATTTTTTTCCGATGAAAAATTTCCACACATCATGCTCAACAACTGCTCCAGCGGCAATGGCTTTGGCACTGTCAATAACTGAGCCGCCGCCCACCGCGACAATGGCGCCAAGGTCATGCTCCCTGACTTTGGCTATTCCGGCCCGAACATGCCCAACCAGAGGATTGGCAATAACTCCGCCGTGATCAACATAAAAAATTCCTTCTTTTGCAAGGGAAGTTGTGACTGTATTATACAGCCCTGATTTTTTAATGCTCTCCCGACCAAATACCAGCAGGACTCGTTTGGCAAGTTCAGCGGTTTCCGGCCCGATTGAAGGTACTGTATTACGACCGAAAAGAATCTTTGTCGGGTTATGGTAGACAAAATTCTGCATTTTTACTCCCTGGAAAACGCTGTATGGTGCAAGGTGATTCTCCCCTTTGGAGAGAAATCGGTTTTTTGGGTGTTGCAGACGGCTTGGCTGAACACGATAGTTATTTGAGCAGGTGTTTTTCCTGTCTTTTTTTCTGGATTTTATCAAATAAACGATAGGAGGCGTAATAGGTGATTATAGCTGTGGGAATTGCGAGAATGATACCTCCGGTCATCATAACAAGCATTGCGTCGACACTTAAATGGCTGAGCGTTTTAAAGCCGTCAACAAGCCCGGCCTCCCTGGTTACTGCCAGTACCTGCTGCAGGCGTTCCCAGGAAAGCCTGTGAGGGAGAAGAATATCACCGACTCTCCAGGCAAAAAAATACTGGGCGGCAAAGGTAAGAGGATTACTGATAACAGCAGCTACAATAAGCGCTGCAATGGTGTTCACCCGAAAGAGCAGCGTAGCACCTATTATCATGACAGTATGCAGCGGCAGGGTGGGGGTAATGGCAATGGCAGCTCCTACGGCAGCTCCTTTTGCCAGCGAGGCTGGAGAACCTTTGAGCCGGATAAAGCGGAGATAGTACAGGCGTGTCAGCCTTCGAAAATCCAACTTCATCTTGCCACCTCCTGTTGAAGGGACAACAGGGGAGAAAAGACTGAAAAATTTCCAGGTTGAATTTTTAAAAAAATCATTTAGTTAAGGTCGTTTTTGATCGCTGATGTTCCTTGCAAGCATGACAAAATCTTCCAGTTCAAGTCGTTCTGCCCGTATAGTTGGTTCAAGTCCAGTTGCTGTAATACATTTTTTCATGATGCTTTTTTCAAGCAACCCCGTAGAAGACAACGCATTAAGCAATGTTTTCCGGCGTTGCCCAAAAGCACCGTTTACCACTTTTTTCAGCAATGGGTAGTCAATGATGCCAAGTTTTGTAACCCTTGCCGGAGAGGGAGAAAAGGCTAGCCGGACCACAACGGAGTCAACCTTGGGGCGTGGGTGAAATTCTTCAGGTTTGACCTGCATGAGCATTGTGGTTTCGGCACACGATGCCATCATCACTGTAGGCACACCATACTCCTTTGTGCCGGATTTTGCCAGCAGGCGGAGAGCGACTTCCTTTTGCAGCATAACAACGGCATAATCGATGTGCTGATGCTGTTCAATGAGTTTAAAGAGAAAAGGTGATGAAATAGAGTAGGGAAGGTTGGCAATGATTTGTAAAGGTCTTCCGCCCGAGCTTTGTACCAGTTCACAGAAATCGGCCTGAAGAATGTCCTGATGGATAAGGTGTACATTCTCGGGTAAATCACCTTCCTGTTCATGGAGACGAATCAGGCCGGAGTCTGTTTCAATTCCGATGACCTGCCCGGCTGCGTCAGCAAGCGGCCGTGTTAAGGCTCCAAGCCCGACACCCACTTCAATGACGGTATCATCTTTGCTCACATCAGCAAGACTGACAATCTTTTCTGCTGTATGCCGGTGGACAAGAAAATTCTGGCCAAGCTTTTTGGAAGGCGCAAGCCCCTGTTTTTTGAGTTGTGCTCTGGTATTCTGGTAAACCATAATCAGTTAAGCGGTGAGCGGGAAAAGGCATCTGCGTCCGGAGACACTGTATTCCCCAGCGCATACTGATGATAGCCGGCAAGCCCTATCATAGCTGCATTATCTGTACAGAAAACAGGAGAGGGCAGAAAACAGGCGAGACCTTCCTGCTGGCAGCGTTTATCAAGCTGCTGTCTGAGCGCGCTGTTTGCAGCCACTCCGCCACCGGCAACAATTCGCATGTGACCTGAATTTTTAGCAGCTCGGACTGTTTTTTCTATCAGAACGTCAACAACAGCCTGCTGAAAAGAGGCGCAGATGTCTTCTGTCGGCACGGGTTCATTTTTCTGGCGATATCTATTGACCTGGTTGACAACAGAGGTCTTGAGCCCGCTGAAACTGAAATCAAGACTGTGTTTATCAAGCCAGGCACGGGGAAAGTCGATTGCCGTGGGATTTCCTTTTTCTGCAAGCCTGCTCACCACAGGACCACCTGGATACCCAAGGTCAAGAAGCTTGGCAACTTTGTCGAATGCCTCACCTGCTGCGTCATCACGGGTGCGTCCCTGTAATGAAAAATTAATGGGGCTGTTAACGGTAAAAATAGAAGTATTTCCTCCGGAGACGACAAGTGCTGTATAAGGGAATTCTGGTTTGTTACCCTCAAGCATAATAGCCAGCAGATGGCCTGCCATATGATCCACTCCTGTGCAGGGGATACTGTTGACCAGAGCAATGGCCTTGGCAAAGGTGAATCCAACCAGGAGGGAGCCGACAAGTCCCGGTCCCTGGGTGGCCGCAATAAGATCAATGTCTTGCAACGTAATACCGGCAGTATCCAGAGCTTCATTAACGACCGGCCAGATAGCTTCTATGTGGCATCGCGAGGCAAGTTCCGGCACAATCCCGCCATATTTTTCATGGACGTCAAACTGAGAGCTGATGACATTGGAAAGGACCACGCTGTTGTCTCTGAGGACAGCCGCCGCAGTGTCATCACATGAGCTTTCTATGGCAAGAATTAACATAATGTCTGGCGTGTATTGCAATAGGCTGTACGAAGTGGTATTTTTGTTCTTTCGTAACTCTTCAGGTGGGTGCGAAAAAATTGCAGAACCACCGTCCTGTAACTGTCCAGGAGTGCCTTAGACTCCGTGAGGTGCTTCTGAATAGTTACGTTTCTTCTACAGCGCAGTCTTTTGTCAGCCCGTTGTACACCATGCTGATTTATACGTCAAAAACAAAAGGTCTTAAGAACCTATGTCTGAAATAATAGAGAATTCGTCAA
>QNYF01000072.1 GCA_003978695.1 Desulfobulbus sp.
ACTCCAACAATACAGGAAAAGGCCTCAAATATTCCAATCCCTAACTCTTAACTTATTATAGATTCATTAAAATATCAAATTTCTGCCATTTTCTTAAAAAAGGTAATTCTTTTGAAGAGTATTTGCTCATGACTCCAATCTGTAATATTATTTTTTAATTTTATATCTGTTGACAGGTCCACAGCCGGGCTGTATTTCTACGGTATTTACTCGTCATCAACCAGAGAGCAGAGTGATAAATCCCCATCGGATCATACTTTGTCCTGTATATTTTCAGCTTCTCCGTACTCTCAGATTATAAACAATGATGTCCCCGAAAAAAACAGGAGTCCTCTATATTGCAGCGACGCCAATCGGCAATCTTGCCGATGTCAGCCACCGTCTTATTGAAACTCTGGGCAAAGTCGATCTCATTGCCTGTGAGGACACAAGACACACCAGAAAACTCCTTTCGCATCTTGGCATAAGCACCCCATTAACCAGCTATTACCGTGAAATTGAGCAAAAAAAATCACAAACATTACTCCGGAAATTACTTGATGGTTTGGAGATAGCCATCGTCTCAGACGCCGGTACACCAGGTTTTTCTGATCCCGGCGCAGTTCTTGTCCGACTGGCAAGGACCAATGATATTCCTGTTATTCCGCTGCCCGGTCCTTCAGCTCTGACTACTGCTCTTTCCGTATCAGGGCTGACACAGCCAGATTTTTACTTTGGCGGTTTTCCTCCGGCAAGAAAAGGAGAAAGGAAAAAGTTTTTTTCATCTCTTAAAAGGCTCCATTGCTCACTTTTTTTCTATGAATCCCCTCATAGAATACAAAAAACTCTCCGGGACTGTCTTCTTGTGTTTGGGGATCGTCATGCTCAGTTGTTCAGGGAGCTGACGAAACTGCATGAAGAACATATTACGGGCACCCTTTCCCAACTTCTTCAATATGCAGAGAAGAGAGTCCGTGGAGAGCTGGTACTCGTTATTGAGGGGCTGCAGGCAGAAGAGGAAGAGCGTCCTGACAACCTTGATGAGCTGATTATCTGGTATCGAGACCAGGGAGACATCTCGCTCAAAGACGCCGCAAAGAGGATTGCAACAGACCTGGACATGTCCCGCTCCCGCATATATCAACGAGCACTTACTCTCTGGAAATGTTGATCTTTGTGACAAAGACGGTAAACCGTGATAAACTGAGAGTAACTTCTAGTTGTTCCTAAAGGAGAAAGATAATGATTATGGTCTGTAAATAAATGAATACGTCTCCTTGGTAACAAGTATTGTAACTTATCGTTTAACGATTTTGAATAGCGCTTTGGACGGGCTAGGAAGAATTTAACACAGGAAATAAAATGAACCGAATTGAAACCACCATCGAACACTGCAAAACATCTGAACTTGCATCTCAACTCCAGGCAGCATGCCGGGCAGCACTTGTTGGAGGCACAATAATCCGAGATATGTATAACGCCCCTCACTCCATAGAGATGAAAGGTGCTATTAATCTGGTTACCGATACGGATGTTTCTTCTGAAGCCGCAATCATTGCCTCACTCAACGAAGACACCCCAGACATTGCCATCATGGCTGAAGAATCAGCCGGTGACAACCCCAAAATTCCCGAGGGGAAAGTCTGGATAATTGACCCTCTTGACGGAACAACCAACTTTGCCCACGGATTTCCTTTTTTTGCTGTTTCCATCGCCCTGCTGCAGGACGGCGTACCGCAGGTTGGCGTTGTCTACTGCCCAATGCAGGATGAATTATTTGCCTCCTGTCGTGAGGGCGGTGCCTGGATGAATGGCAAGAGAATCCAGGTTACCGACACCAGGTTCCTTGTTGAATCACTTGTTGCCACAGGTTTTCCCTATGACATCCATGAAAATATTGACGAGGTTCTCATGCAGCTCAGAGATATTCTACCCAAAGTTCGGGATATCCGACGCGCAGGAGCAGCAGCCGTTGATCTTGCCTATGTGGCCTGCGGTAGGCTGGATGGTTTCTGGGAAATGGCACTTAAGCCCTGGGACACCGCTGCCGGTTGGTTGCTGGTAACAGAGGCAGGAGGAGAGGTAACGGATTTTACAGGCAAACCCTACTCCCCGTTTATTCCGGAGATACTGGCAACAAACTCGGCTATTCATCAGCTCCTCAAGGACCAGCTGGAGTGAGTCGCAGTGTAACTGCTCCCTCACCTCTCCCTCTCTGGGCTGTTCACGCTTTGATGCTGCTGACAGCCGGATTAACGTCGACCTCGTTTACTGTGGGTAAATCCATTGCCTCCGGCATGGATCCGGCTGCTCTTACCTTGGTGCGTTTTCTGATCGCAGCACTTTTTTTTCTGCCTATTATCAAATTTCAATACACGCTCAAACTCCCTGGCAAAGCGGCAATGCTGAGATATTCCATCATCAGCCTTGCGCTGACCGGTTTTTTCTGGCTCATGTTTGTTGCTCTCCAGACAACAACAGCCCTGAACACCGGCGTTATATTCACCCTTGTACCTGGCATTTCAGGTATGTACAGCGCTGTTCTCTTACGGGAACGGCTTGGAAAATACAGGGTGATTGCGATGATAAGCGCAACAACAGGCGCATTATGGGTTATTTTCCATGGCGACTTGAGTCAAGTCCTTGCCTTTAATCTGAATTCAGGTGATGCAATTTTCTTCTGCAGCTGCCTGCTTGTCGCTCTCTACACACCACTTGTTAAACTCCTGCACCGTGGTGAACCCATGGCGGTGATGACCTTCTGGATACTCGTCACGGGGAGCGGCTGGCTTCTCCTTTTCTCCGGTTATAAACTCATGTCTGTCCCCTGGACTGCAATCTCTTTCCATACTTGGGCAGGAATTCTTTATCTGGCTCTGTTTTGCACCATGATTTCTTTTTTTCTTAGTCAGTTTTCCACCCTTTACCTGGGCCCAACCCGGGTAATGGCATACAGTTATCTCTACCCTCCATTCATTCTGGCACTTGACTGGGTTTTCAACAAACGTTTTCTCCCTTTACAGGTTCTACCCGGCATTGCTCTCATTGGTCTTGCTATGTTTATTGTTCAGCATGGGGCAAACAGCGATAAAACAAGAACCACTGCCGCGCAAAATGCTCAGCAAAAAGTTATTCAATAACAACTTGGACAAAGCAACTGCATAAAAAAAACCCGAATCAATTGCGAACAGAATTGACTCGGGATAAATTCAGATAATGCGCAGAAAACAATCTACGTAATGTTGACTTACTCGTAACTCTTCAGCTGAACCTCGCGGAGTCTACGCTTACCTCTTCATCCATTGAGGTCTGCTCGAGGAACACAAGTAGCTTCTCATAGCAAGGCAGCTTTGGCAAGTGCGGCAAGGGTTGTTTCACGCTGGGTGTCACTTAACTTCACAGGTACCTGATAAACCAGAGTTCGGCTCATTAACTCGCTTGACGCAGGCAACATTTCAGGATCATAAATGAACCGTCGCTTTCCGTG
>QNYF01000108.1 GCA_003978695.1 Desulfobulbus sp.
TTCGCCCGGATGCCGGCACTAAGGGAAGAGTCATCAGTGTTGCCAATTTTACAGCCTTTAGCTGTATGCTTCTTGCCGGTAGATTGTTCCCGGTTCTGGACACCTTGTTCAGCCCATCTGCCGCTCTGCAGGTTTTGGGCGCAGTATCTGCAGGAGCAGGGGCTCTGTTATGGTTTGCCCTTGGCCGTGACTGGTTTGTCTAGCCGGCATGGGGGCATGGTTGCCGGCCATAACACGATATCGCTATGCTGTTTGAAAGTTTTTTTGTAACTATTCAGGTAACACCACGACTTTGGCATAACGTGTGGTCTGTAACTGTTCAGCACCCCAACCGGGTGCCCCGGCATATATTTTAAAAGTAACGAAAAATCAGTGCGTTGATATTTTGTTACTAAGAAGAAGATGGGGAGCAGCTGAATAGTTACGTTTTTTTAGAATGCGTGATGAGTTCTCTCAAATGTTAAGGAAATAATGATGATAAAAATATTCAACCTCCTTGTTGCTCTTTTGCTCAGGCTTCGTTATTCCATTGAGTTTAAAGGGCTTGCTGATCTGCAAGACAATGGCCGTCCTCTGCTCTTTTTGCCCAATCATCAGGCTCTTATTGACCCTGTTATTGTGATGAGCGGCCTGTTGAGCCGTTTTTCTCCAAGGCCACTGGCTGATGAAAACCAGATTTCTCATCCTCTGCTCCGTCCCCTGGTAAGACTCTTGAAGGCCGTCGTTATTCCGGATCTTGCTGTCAGCGGGCGTGCTGCCAAAGACCGGGTAGCAGCCGGAATTGACGAGATAGCCAACGGCCTTGCCAATGGGGATTCCATTCTCATGTATCCCTCTGGCCGACTCTCAAGGACAAATATCGAATCAGTCGGCGGCAACAGCGGGGTTGCAGCGGTGCTTGAACGCGTGCCTGATGCTCGCATCGTGCTTTTACGCACCCGGGGATTATGGGGAAGCAGTTTCAGTCGTGCAGCCGGAGTACCTTCGTTTTTCCAGGTATTGAAAAAGGGTTTTGTGCAGCTGCTGGCGAACGGATTACTGTTCATGCCGCGCCGTAAAGTGATCATTGAAGTTGTAGAACCCGATGATTTTCCTCGCAATGCTGATAAACAGGTAATCAACCATTATCTTGAAGAATGGTATAATACAAATCCTGACAGAAATACACAGGTCCCCTTTTTCTGGTGGCAGGGCAGCAAACCCCAATACAGCGCAGAACCGGCAGAGGCAAAAGTTGATCGGAACACTACGGAAATTCCTGAAACAATCCGAAAACAGGTCATTGATAAGCTTGTGAGCCTTTCAGGTGTACCTGATTTAACAGAAAAAGATAGCCTGGCTGCTGATCTTGCCATGGACAGTCTGATTATGGTTGAGTTTGGCAGCTGGCTTCAGGAGGAATTTGCTGTGGCTCCTGAAAATCTCGAAGCTCTGCAGACCGTTGCAGACTGTATTCTTGCTGCCGGTGGAATTATGCCCGCAGCGAACGGCGTTGCCTTTGAGCAGCCTGTTTCGGCAAAATGGTTTGCCAGCCATTCAGAAAAAGCATTAACGATTCCTGAAGGAAAAACAGTTGCTGAACTTTTTCTTTATCAGGCAGGAAAAAATCCTGACCAGGTGATTTTTTCCGATCAGTTACGCGGTGACAAGACCTGGAGACAGATTATCATGTCGCTCTATGCGTTGATGCCGGCAATTAAAAAAATACCTGGCAACAGGGTCGGTATCATGCTTCCCGGCTCGGTCGGTGCTGTTATCAGTTGGCTTGCGGTGATGTTCTGCGGTAAAGAACCTGTGATGGTCAACTGGACAACCGGCAGCAGTAACATGAAGTATTGTCTGCAGGATGTCGGGGTTGAACATGTTCTCACGGCAAAGGCTTTGAGCGTTAAACTGGCAGGGCAGGGGACAGCGCTCGATATTACCGGCATAAACTGGGTGTATCTTGAAGAGTTGGGTGCAGACATAGGGTTTACTCGCAAAATTTCTGCCTTGATTAAAAGTCGGTTGAGCTGGAAAGAGCTTAAAAATGCCAAAATTGCCAAAACTGCTGCTGTGCTCTTTACCTCCGGCTCTGAAACTCGTCCCAAGGCAGTACCGTTGACCCATGCCAACCTGCTGGCAAATGGGCGTGATTTCGCAAAAATTCTCTCCCTGTCCTCCAATGACCGTTTGCTGGGTATTCTGCCGGTTTTTCACTCTCTTGGCCTTGCAGGGACGATCATCCTGCCGCTCTGTTCGGGGTTACGCACGGTGTATTGGCCCAATCCCACTGAAGGTGCGCAACTGGCCAAGATGATTGCGCTCTATAGAACAAGTATGCTTATCAGCACACCCACGTTTTTAAACGGAATTCTGCGCACAGGAGATGCTGAGGGGCTTTCCTCTTTACGCCTGATTTTTTCCGGTGCAGAAAAATGTCCGGATCATGTTTTTTCCACCCTGCAAAATATTTGCCCTGAAGCCGTGTTATGTGAAGGGTACGGTGTCACCGAATGTTCACCGGTTGTCTGTGTAAATTCTCCAGATAATCCAAAACCTGGCACCATTGGCAAGGTTCTGCCCTCTATGGAATATGTTCTGGTCAACCCGGAAACCCGGCAACAAATTAACAAAGGCGAGACAGGTCAGCTTCTGTTGCGTGGTCCCAATGTATTTGATGGCTATCTGGGCGAGGCACCTTCGCCTTTTGTCGAATATGAAGGCAAGTCGTGGTATGACACCGGCGATCTGATGTATGAAAAAAATGACGTACTGATCTTTGCGGGCAGGTTGAAACGTTTTGTCAAACTGGGTGGTGAGATGATCTCTCTACCAGCCATTGAACAGGTGCTGGAAAATCATTTTCCAGCCGGTGACGGCCCGCAGCTGGCAGTGACTGCCACAAAAGATGAGGAACATCCGCAACTGGTTTTGCTGGCAACTTTCGCAACCAGCAGGCAGGAAGTTAATCAGGCCATCAAAGATGCCGGGATGTCTCCATTGTACAACATCAGGATCGTTAAACAAATACCAGAAATCCCGGTACTGGGAACAGGAAAAACAGATTATGCCGGTCTCGACAGGCTGGTGGTAAACACATAGCGAAGCTGCCTTTTGCGTATTCTCCGTTACAGGCAGTGCTGGTCTGCATTTTATCTGGCGAATTATGACCCAAAAATTAACCTGGCACCTTTTTCACTATGAATAATCTAAATTATCTGGATACAGAATGTTTGATTCACTGAATGCCTGTTATTGTCATTGGTCGATTAGATGCTCGATATCCGATTGCCCGATATTATAGCGTTTCATCTTGCGCCACAGGGTGGTCTTGTTGATGCCCAGCCTGCGGGCGGCCTCTATTTTTTTGCCGTTGCAGGCGGCAAGCACCTCAATGATATGGTTTTTCTCCATCTCCCGGATATCTCCCGGCCTGTCGGAGGCGGACACAGGCTTGTCTGTTGTTTTCCGGC
>QNYF01000166.1 GCA_003978695.1 Desulfobulbus sp.
GCATTACATTTACTCACTATAATTAACTTTTAATCACACCAAGCCATGAAAAAGAAGAAAAATACCTTTCTTTATAACCTCATTTTCCTGATTGTCTGCGGCGGGTTATTTTTCATACTCTGGAGTGCTCCTCCTGAGACAACAGCACATCTCCCCAAAGATGATGACCATGATCGTTTCACCGACATGGGGAAAAAGGAAGCTGAAAAATTTTGCACTGACTGCCACGGCCCAGACAAGATTGCCCCACTCCCTGAAGACCATCCGCCAAAATATCGCTGTCTGTTCTGTCATAAGCGCGTAAACAAGGGAACGTAATTCATGTGGAGCGTTAAAGATGTTTACTATGTCTCCGATTCTACAGCCCTATTAACTGAGGATATGGGCAAGTCCCTTCTCTGCCAGTTCCCTGAAATTGGGTTTAATGACGAAAAAATTCCTTTTGTCAGGTCAATAAGCGACGCGCAGAAAGCCCTTGAACGCATTATCGAACAGTCCGGTGGGCTTTGCCCCATTGTGTTCTGCACAATTATGGACAAACAGGTCCGCAATGTCTTCGATGCTGCAGAAGTAGAAATGATAGATTTATATGGTGGATTTCTCGATGTGCTTGAACGCCTTCTAGAAGCCAAAGCCTTACGGGAACCCGGTTTTTTCAGACACAGCGATGATTCAAAAACAAATAAAAGAGTCGAGGCTATCCATTATTCCCTTGAACATGATGATGGACAGAAAACAAATGAATATGGAGAAGCCGATATTATCCTGGTGGGAGTTTCACGCACAGGAAAAACACCAGTCAGCGTTTACCTTGCCACCCACATGGGGTTGAAGGCTGCCAACTTTGCTCTGACCTCAGACCATCTTAATGCATTTACCCTGCCTGAGGACATAGTCCACAATAGAAAAAAGGTGGTAGGGTTAACAATTTCCGCCCAGTTTCTTCATAAAATCAGACAAAAACGTTACCCTGACAGTAACTACGCAAAACTATCCACCTGTACCAATGAACTGAAACAGGCCGAACAGCTCTTCATGCAGCATGGTATCAAGACGTTACAAACTCATGGTAAATCCATTGAGGAGCTCTCAGTGCAGGTTACTCAGTTACTTGGTATTTCAAAAAAGAAATGGAGAAGACAGTAATGCCTGCCTCGACCACCATTAACGATATCTTACGGGCCAGGCGCACTGTCTACAAATATCTCCACCCCACTCCTCTTCATCATTATCCGTCTCTCAGCAGGCTTGTCGGCACAGATACCTGGATAAAACACGAAAACCACCAACCTGTGGGAGCCTTTAAGGTCCGTGGGGGTCTACATTTGGCAGCGGGTCTTTCTGAAGAACAAAAACAGGGCGGATTGTACACGGCATCAACGGGTAATCATGGTCAGTCAATAGCCTTTGCCGCCCGCGCTTTTGGTATCGCAGCAACCATAGCCGTACCTGAAGGCGCCAACAGAGGAAAGATTGCGGCAATGGAAGGCCTTGGCGCAAAAGTTATAACGCACGGAGAAGACTTTGATACCGCTCGCGAGTGGATCAACAATATTGCAGAGGAGCGTGGAGGGTATTTTGTCGGTCCAACAGATGAACCACTTATTCAAGGAGTTGGCACATACGGGCTGGAGATAATGGAAGATCTTCCGGAAGCAGATGTTATTATTGTTCCGGTTGGTGCCGGATCAGGAGTCTGTGGAACTGCGATTGCCGCAAAGACTCTCAAACCGGAGATTAAGATAATAGGTGCCCAGTCAGCTCAGGCCCCTACCCAGCAAACATGCTGGCAGAGCGGCATAATGCAATCTGGGCCCATGGCAACTGTTGCCGAGGGGCTTGCTACCCGGGTACCTTTTGCTAATACCCAGACTCTCATGCGTAACCTGCTTGATGACTTTATCCTGGTCGAGGACAGCGCAATAGAACACGCTGTTTATCTACTGCTTGAGCACACCCATAATATTGCAGAAGAAGCTGGTGCGGCTTCACTTGCTGCAGCATTGCAGATTCGACAAAAACTGGAGGGGAAAAAAACCGTTCTGGTCATCAGCGGCGGGAACATAGCCCCGAAGAGATTGCAGCAAATTCTTATGGAGCATGCGTAATATGCTGAAATGGATAGATTCCATTCCTCTTTCTCTTCTCCTGCTCGCCTCCCTCTTCCTCGGAGGAGCGCCTTTTGTGCCGGAACCTCATCTTGTTGAGAAATTACGAATGCTTTTTCAGGGTAACCTGAAAAAACCACTGGATATTTTTGACATGATCTACCATGCTTCACCCTTGATCCTGCTTTTTATAAAAATTTGGCGAATAAAACAGACTAAATAATCTCTAAAAATAGGTATGTTTCGGGCCTTACGTTTTTGTTTAATAACTGCTTTAATGTTTTTTACAGGCTGCAATGGCTCCGGCTCTGACAGTGCCGCGGAGAACACAATGACAGAAAAGACCCCTCTGGACAGCCCGGAAGCACAGCAACTTCTCTTTCACCCCAAGGTAACCCGGGAAACTTCAGCTCCGGAGCATGCTGTTAATATCAATGTAGAAGTTGAACCTGGTATACATATTGGTTGCCGGTTGTTTACAGCAGATCCAAAAGCCCCCACCATCATTTTTTTTCATGGTAACGGAGAAATCGTTCAGGATTACGACGAAATTGGCCCGCTGTACCTCCGTCAAAACATCAACTTTCTGATAACTGATTTTCGGGGATACGGCTGGAGCGACGGAACACCCTCTTTCAGTGCCCTGCTGGGTGATAGTCTTGTTTTATTCACAGAGCTTAAAAAATACCTGTCTGAAAATCAATACAGCCCGATCCTGTTTTTAATGGGCAGATCTCTTGGATCTGCCTGTGCCATCGAAATAGCATCAAAACATGACAGCGAAATATCAGGTCTGATCATTGAAAGTGGCTTTGCAGAGACCCTGCCCCTTGCCAGGACTCTTGGTATAGACCTCTCCTCGTTGTCCATTTCAGAAGAAGACACCTTTAATAACGGGCATAAAATTCAACAAGTCACCAAACCCACTTTTCTTCTGCACGGACAACTTGACACCTTGATTCCCCTTTGGCAGGCTGAAAAACTCCATGCTGAATGCGGGGCCCGTTCCAAAGAGTTACAGGTTGTCCCGGGTGCTGATCATAACTCGTTAATTGCCATTGGCGGGATGTATTATTTTCAGGCGATAAAACAGTTTATTGACAAGGTAAGTGGTGAAAACGACTGGCGTAAACGCAGAAAAAATTATAAAAATGATATGTAACTAATCAGTTACAGGACAGTGGTTATGCGAGTTTTTAACACCCACCGGAACAGTTACAATGATATTTGATAAATGAGCAAGAGTATACGGGAAAAGCCTTCTGGTATATTGTAATTTACACTCTTCAACCC
>QNYF01000171.1 GCA_003978695.1 Desulfobulbus sp.
ATCCGGTTGTTTTTCACAACAATTTCATCAACAACAGTCTGGCGGATTTCAAGATTTTCCTGATTTTCCAGAATGTTTTTCATGCGCAGTCGGTAGAGCAGTCGGTCTGCCTGGGCACGAGATGAGCGCACCGCCGGGCCTTTGCTGGTGTTCAGCCTGCGAAACTGAATACCGGTGGCATCAATGTTTTTGGCCATTTCACCGCCCAGTGCGTCAATCTCCTTGACCAGATGGCCCTTGGCCAGGCCGCCAATGGCCGGGTTGCAGGACATGGCACCAATGGTATCAGCATTGATAATGCAGACCAGAGTTTTGCAGCCCATGCGGGCACAGGCAAGGGCTGCCTCACACCCGGCATGTCCGGCACCAATTATTACAATGTCAAATGTATCCATACATTACAAACTGCGTTAAAAAAGCCGTTCTTCGGCAGGAGCCAACGCTGCTCCACGGAAGCAGCGTCCATATTACTGCTCATTCATAACACGTTGCCGGGAAAACTGAAAAGTAAAACAGCGTTGGCTGTCAGGCGTGGGGGAGGAGAGTATTTTGTATTGTCATATGCACGGAAAAGAGTATTTTATTGGAAGGTAATGACGTGTTCATCATAGAGGAGGAAAATAATGAAAGCAACGGCCATGGCAGAAGGGATTTACCGGTTGGGCATAAATCTGGAAAGTGATCAGCTCTTTGAAGGTATGTGGCCGATGACAGACGGGATTTCCATTAACTCTTATGTGGTGCAGGGGGATAAGACAGCCATTATCGATTTGACCGAGGATGTGGACGATAAACCACTGCAGTTTGAACGTGAGCTGGCCTCCATCCCGGTGCAGCCTGAAGATGTGGATTATCTGATAATTAATCACATGGAGCCAGATCACACCAGCTGGCTGCCAGCATTTCACCGGAAAAATCCGGATCTGCAATTCTTTATTACTGCAAAAGGGGCGGCTGTACTTAAAGCGTTTTGCGGTATTGAAAAAAATGTCCATATCGTCAAAACCGGGGACACGCTGGATCTTGGCAAGGGCAGGGAGCTGGTTTTTTATGAGGCTCCGAATCTGCACTGGCCGGAGACCATGTTTTCGTATGAAAAATCCTCAGGGATTCTTTTTTCCTGTGATGCCTTTGGCTCATACGGATCAATTACCGATGTCATCTTTGATGATCAGCTCTCATCAGAACAGCATGGATTTTTCATGGAAGAGGCGCTGCGCTATTATGCAAATATTATCGGTGGCTTTTCCATGTTTGTTACCAAGGCCATTGAGCTGGTCAAAGATCTGGATATCAAGATGGTTGCTCCTTCACACGGTATAGTCTGGCGTGAAAATCCAAAGGCTATCATTGAGGCATACAGTCGTTTTGCCGGCTATATGAATGGCCTGGCAGAACCTGAGATAACCGTTATCTGGTCGAGCATGTACGGTAATACCGGTCAGGTGGTCAACAGTATGGTGCAGGGAGTGCGTGGAGAAGGTGTACCCGTGCATATTTACAGAGTCCCCCACGATCATGTTGGTTTTATTCTTGCCTCTGCCTGGAAATCGTCCGGAATCATTCTGGGCATGCCTACCTATGAATATAGAATGTTTCCCCCCATGGCCTGGACGCTGGATATGTTTGGCCGGAAAAAGGTCTGGAATAAAAAGGTCCTTCGTTTTGGCTCCTTTGGCTGGTCTGGCGGGGCACAACGCGAAATGGATACCCTGACTGAAAAGCTGAAATGGGAATTTATTGATCCTGTAGAATGGCAGGGACGACCTGATGATGAGGTGCTGGCAAGAGCATCTCAACAGGCTGCCGCTCTTGCCCGTCAGATTAAGGGGCAGTAAATACAGGTTGCAAAATCTATGTCTGCATCTCTCCCTGCAGCCCACATGGTGTTAACAGGATGCTGACCAGGGTACTGACATAAAGCAATAGCCGGTTTACCCTCGGCTTTATGTCAGGTCTCCTTTCGTTCCCGCCATTTCAGCCGTGGCAGATTGGGATAATTCCCGGCCTACAGCGGCTGTTCATCTCTATCTATCCCTTGACAAATATCCTGCAACCCTGTAATTTTTTGCGTTTATATGGCATTTGCGCTGCGGATCACGTCAACCTGCGTGTTGCCCCTGCTTCTATCTTTGCCGTGTGGCTCAACGTGATATTGACTTCGGGGTGACGTAACGGGTTCCGGGATTCTCGAGAATCAATTTACAACGCTGTTTGTTATTAAATAACTACTGAAATAAGGGAGGAAGTTGCGTGACAAAGCAAAAAATTGAAATCGGTATTATCGGCGGTCCCTTTGACAAAATTACCACTGTGCTCGAGGAGTTTGAACCGGGTAACAAAGACTTTATCCATTCTTATGAAACCATGGGTGTTGAACCGAAGACGGTGAAAAGTGTCGATACATATCGGGAAGTGGATGTAAAGGTTCCCGCAAGGCTCCATCCCACAGTATTGGATATGAACCGTTTTAATCTCAACCGGCCGGGCGGTGGTGGTCTCGGGTTTGCCGTAGAAATATTTTTTCATGCGAAAGTAAAGGCAATCCCTGAACCGGAAATTCGTGTAACCGGTGAACGCCAGCTTATTACCAAACATTTTGGTTATGCCTTCAAAGAACTTCTCGGATACGAAGGTGGTTTTGAGATAGATCTGCACGATCATAAACGACGACATGTTGGTCTTGGCTCCTCCATTGGCTCAATGTGTGCCATCTGTCTTGGCATGAATGAGGTCCTCGGCCGACCCTTCCACGGCTGGGAACTCCGCAGGATTATGGGGTTTCTTGCCTGCGAGGAAAGTCCGATTGGCCCTGATTATCTCCTGCCTGCCTTTGAGACCGGTATTGGCGCAATGGCCGGTGTTAACGGTGGCTGGATTGTGGCCAGTGATGATCTGACCATGGTCTACCGGGTTCCTCTTCCTGAGACTAAAGCCATTATTTTCATTCCGGATGTGGCCAGCCTTGAAGATGAATACACGGGCAAGGAAACATCTGCTGAGTCTGAGGCTGAGTTGCTCCTTCGCCGGGCACGCTTTCTTGACTCAATGCAGGCCGGAGCCAAGGCTGAGCTTGTGCTGCTGGATATGATTCCGGCCATGATCCGTGGTGATCTTAAGAAAATAGGCGACGCCCTCTTTGACATTTCCTACCTGGGTTCCAAACGTGCGGAATGTGAGCAGCATGGCGCATATGGCACGCCTATTTACAGTTATATCAACACATTCCGTGGCATTGGCGCTGAAATTGCCGGGATGAGTTCTGTGGGGCCGACCATCTTTGCCCTTACCCAGAGCCAGGAAACCTATGATAAAATTCTCAAATATCTCAGTGATCAGGGAGTTCCTGAAAGT
>QNYF01000148.1 GCA_003978695.1 Desulfobulbus sp.
TTTTCAGGCCAAGTGCCGCAAAATCAATTGTCTCATCTCCGGAAAGGTCATTGAGTGTTGCCAGAGCCTGTGTACCTTTCTGGTCAAGAAGAGCGTGAAGGCGGGGCTGAAACTCCGGATACTGCCAGGCGAGAAAAGTATACATGACCCTGGCCTCCAGAGCCCGTCCTTCGTCTCGGGCTTTTTCGGCTGCAGAGAGAAGTTCTTCCCTGATTTTTTTCTTGGCCCTTATGATGGCAACATAGCCTGTTGTTTTCTGCGCCATTTCCGGGAACTGTGCATGGAGTTGCGTAAATCTTTTTTCAGCGGCATCAAACTGGTTTTTCTGGAGACATTGGAGAGCCTGATTGAACATCCCGGTTATTTTTTTCTCTATTTTTTTGAGGTATTGTTCTGCCAGTTCCTGCTCTTTTGAGTCGTGAATTGTCTGGAAAAGTGCTTTTGCCCTGCCGAATTTCCCGGCAGTAAAATTTTCTTCTGCCTCCCTGAGAATGTCTTTGTATTCGTTGTGCCTCGCAGCTTTTTTACGAAGCACTATTATTTTTTCTTCGAGTGCAGGGTCAAACGCCTTGATGTTTCGCAGGAGTAAAGCGACATCATCATATTTTTTCTGTTCAAAGAGAAGAACAGCCTGCGAGAATTTTTGTTCAATATTGATGTCTCTGTTGATATTGGAAAGAAGAAGAACAAATTCCCCCTTACTCTCGGGAAAATCATCGGCAAGACCTTCGGCAACGGTTTTAGCTTCTGTAAGATTACCCCTGCTGATAAGCGCATATACATCGGCTATTGCCTGCTGTTTCTTTTCTTCGTGTTCAGTAAATACCAGTCCGCAGGAGTCGCAGGAAAGAGTGTTTATTCCTTTTGTTCGGCATTTTGGACAGGTGATGTCAGTCATTGTCGTTGGAAAATAAATGTGTCTGGTTCTGTTGCAATCCTGCGAAAAGGCGCAGGTGTAAATATCTATATATAATTTATCATTGGAGGACGAAGATGCAAAGATTGTTTTTTTATTTTCGTAACCATCCAGGTGGCGAACAACTTGCAGAACCACCGTATTGAACAGTTACTTGTTTTCCAGTAAAAATGTCCAGTCAAAAGATGTTTGAGTTTCAAGGAAAAACTGCTTGCTGTCTTCCTCCGGTTGAAAGTGTAGCCGTTTCCTGACGGGGAGAGTACTGCTCACCTGTTATCGTGATGTGATAGCTGAGATGATCATATTCGAGTAGAAGCAGCGCAAAAGCTGCCGTCCCCGGTTTGAGACCCAGGATACTGATCAGGCTGGTGCCGGCATGTCGTTCTTCTTTTAAAAGCCCATTTTTTCATTTCAAAGGATTCTTGTTGAGGTGTTTTATCCTGCTTTTTGGCTCGCAACGAGAGGGAATTTAATGTATTCTGATACTCCTTTTCATGTTATGTGTATTAGAAGATATGAATTTTTTTATTTTGAGAATGTACCCCAAGGGGTACAGGCTAACGGAGTTTAATGGTGAGAGTAGAACTATATACAAAGGTCAGCTTTTTTTGTCTTGTAGGAAGTCTGGTGTTGTTGTCACTGCCTTTACAGGCTGCAGAGCAGACAATGCTGGTTTGGGGTGAACAAAATCAACGGGACTCTGTCTATGATCTTTATTTCAGTGCCCAGGAAAATGGAGAGTGGTCTGCACCGGAAGAGATGAGCGATTCGGGGCTTCCGGATATTCTTCCCTCTTTTGGCTCCAATAGTCGGGGGGATCTCTGGCTTGTATGGACACAACTGAGCGACGTCACCGGCCGATTGCAATTCAGGAGGAGGATAAATGGTAACTGGCAGCCGGTCCAAACGCTTGAGACAGGACTTAAAACAAACATGGCCCCATCTCTGATTGTCGATCAACAGGATATTCCATGGCTCGTCTGGGCCGGGGTTAAAGATCAGGATGATGATATCTATTATAGCAGATGGCAAGGAGAGGATTGGACGCAACCTGCTCTTGTCCATCCTGATAATACAGTACCCGATATTTTACCGGAGCTTTCACTCTCTCCTGCTGGTTATCCCCGCGTGCGATGGAAAGGTTACAATAACGGAGAGTATGTCTATTTTACCCGGGAATGGAATGGCAGCACATGGGAGATTGTGGCAGACATCGATGTGCTCTTACGGTCTGCCACCCTCATGAGGGAGCAACAGGACTCTGCCGCTGCCGATATACCGGCATTTATAAAAGATCGCAGTCAGGCTGCTGTCCTGGTTGAAGGCCGGACAGGTAGTATTCGTATACGGGAGGAAAGATAATGGTTTGCCGGTATGTATTATCTCTTCTTTTGGTTACGGTTTTGTTGGGCTCTGTCACTGCCGATGCAGGCACTTTTACGGTTTTTGCGTTCGGAGATAGTATTACTCAGGGGCTGCAAAGGAATGCTTCCGGGGCAGAGTGGGGAGTGAGATCGCCCCAATACGGCACCAGGCTGCCAAGTACTAATGGTGATATGGGATATGCTCCTGTACTTGAAAAACTTGTGAGAAGCGGATCTGGAGGAAAGGATAAAGCCCTTGTATATAACTGGGGCTATCGTGGTGAACGTTCATCTACCGGAGTAAACAGAATAAGTCGTGTGCTTGCCTCCAGACCGGCAGATTTTATTTTGATAATGGAAGGGGCAAATGATCTGTATGCGGGTATTAGTCCGGACACCACCAAGTTTAATGTTGGGGCGATGGCAGATAAAGCTTTGAACCGGGGGGTGCTGCCAATTTTAGGTGGAGTGACTCCTAATACTAATAGCTCTAACGGTTATATAGTCTGGCAGTATTATTATCCTCTGATTTATAATGCAGCTTACGAGCGTGGCATACCGTTTGTTGATATGTACAATCCCTTTGCCGGTCCCCGTGGAGAACGTTGGGCCGGGTATAATTCAGGAGATGGTTTGCACCTGAATTCAACCGGTTACAGCTTCATGGCAGAGCTGTGGTATGAAGCTGTAAAGCAAGAGCTGCATTCTCTTGCCAGCATGCCATGGATCTCCGTATTATTACTTAAAGAATAATCAATTGTAACTATTCAGGTAGCACCCGACTTTAGCATAAAGTGTGGTCTGTAACTGAATAGCAACTATGTCAAAAAGCAAAACGATAAAAGACGCTTTTTCAAGTTTATTTAGTCCCATAGTTTTCTTGCCACGATGTATCATTTTTGGCCATGGCATTCAAAATTTGTAATAAATTTTGAATGCCAGCAACCATTGCTATATTGTGGTGTTCCCCCTTTTAATTAATCTGCCCTTAAAATATTGATGGTCTCGTAAAAGTCCAGGTTTGATGTTTTTTGCTTCGTAACTACTTGAGTTGGCGTTGTCAAAAAA
>QNYF01000193.1 GCA_003978695.1 Desulfobulbus sp.
GTCCTGGTGATTTTCCTTCGACCTCAACAGCTTTCTGGCGCATGCCAAAGGCATGGGCAAAATAACCAAATGCCGGATGGAAGACAAAGAATGTCGTCTCCCGGCATGGCGCAAGAGAGGCATCAAGATCGCTCTTTAGCCGGTCAATCTGCCCGCTTACCCTGGCCAGATTCCGGTCATAATTTTCCTTATGGGATGGGTCAGCCTCCCCCATTGCAGCGGCCATGACTTCTGCCATGCGCAGCAGATTGTCCGGATCCAGCCAGACATGGGGATCAAGGGCCTTATCTGCAACCACACTTCCTTTTTTCTCTTGTCCGACACCGGATAGAGCAATTTTATGGATACCGGCAACACTGTTGATAAACTGCAGACCAGGGGCTGAGCTCTTGAGCCGTCGTATTATTTCCCGCTCAAACACCATATCCATCGTCAAATAAAGGGACGCACGGGAAAGCGTTGCAATCTGTTTTGGGGTTGGTGAAAAAATATGTGGCTCCTGCCCCTTGTCAACCAGAACATGAACACGGACAAACTTGTCACCAATCTGCTCTGCCAGCCATTTCTGGGGCAAGATTGAAACAACAACTTCCAAAGGAGCTGCTCCCGCAGCAAGTGCTGCACTGAACAGCAGAACAACTGCCACCATTGCTGTAAACTGTATTTTTTTCATTCTGTCAGTGTAATTCCCGGGGACTTCTTTGGCAACCTGTTCCTTTTTCAACCAAAAACATCCGCATATTTTGTACAATTTGCATTCACCACGAGTTTGCTTTGCAAAAACGCAATAAATACTATAAAAAACATGTAACTGTTCAGGGGCATATCACGGAGTCTACGCTTACCTCTTCGTCCATTTACACCTGCGTAAGTAGCACAAGTACGATTCACAGGCTTAAATGAAGAATCTAAAGCGCTCCTGAACAGTTACAGGACGGTGGTTCTGCAAGTTTCTCGCACCCGCCTAGATATAAAAACACACACTGAGTTACGTCTCGTTCCCCTGACGTACAATCATCTGGCAAAGGGCTCCCTGAAATTTTCACGGTATAAAATGTCAAGCACTGAAAACAAAAAAAAACTTTGTCTGCTCGGTGACAATCTCAACTCTGTCCTCAGCCGACGGCAATGGGGCAGCCAACTCCACCTCGTCCCACTGACCCGTGACTGGGCAAAAATTGTCGGAAATGAAACAGCCCGACACAGCCTTCCTGCCTATTTTCGCCGAAAGGTTCTCTGGGTCTACGTACACAACTCCCTCTGGATGCAGCAGATGCAGCTGGCTAAACCTGAACTGCTTGAAAAAATTAACACTTTTTTACAGGACAAACTCCAGGTGGAAGATGTACGCTGGATGATCCAGCCTGCGCACTTGATTGATGCTCCAGAAGCACACTATGTTTCCCCGGAAATACAGGTCAATAAGGACCAGGAGCAAAAGCTGTATGCCATGGCCGAAAGCATCCCTGACCCTGTCACCCGTGAGGCATTTTGTACCATGTGGCGACAACTGACCTCAAATGCTGACAAAAAAAATCACTGAACCCGATGGCCACGTCTTCCCCTTGCTCTCCGACAGATATATTGCTATTCTGTTGGGATAATAAAGAGTTTTCATTACCAACCCCCTCTACTCTGCGTGTTTGCATATGCAGCTGATGACGCCCTCATGAATATCCTCAAACTAATCGGCAACACCCCCATCGTCTCTCTTGAGCGTATTGCTCCCTCCAGCGGAGGAGACATCTTCGCAAAACTTGAAGCCATGAATCCAGGTGGGTCTGTCAAGGACAGAATAGCTCTGTCCATGGTTGAAGCTGGTGAACAAAGCGGTGAACTCACAGACGATAAAATCCTTCTTGAGGCAACCAGCGGAAATACCGGCATTGGTCTTGCCATGGTCTGCGCAGCCAAGGGATACCGTTGCCAGCTGATCATGCCTGAATCCGCAAGTATTGAACGCCGCCAGATAATGAAAGCATACGGAGCGGAAATCATTTTAACGCCGGCCAAGAGATCCACCGACGGTGCCATTGAAAAAGCCTATGCCCTGGCCCGGGAACATCCACAACTTTATTTTTTAACCGACCAGTTTAACAATCCCGCTAACTGGCAGGCCCATTACAACACCACCGGCCCTGAAATATGGCAGCAGACCGAGGGCAAGGTTACCCACGTTATCGTGGCCCTGGGAACTTCGGGAACCGCCATGGGCCTCTCTGTCTGGTTCAGGGAATTTCACCCGGAAGTGCAGGTGATAGCCGTGGAGCCCTATCTTGGTCATAAAATCCAGGGGCTCAAGAACATGAAAGAGTCCTACAAACCAGAAATTTTTGACAAAAAACTTCCACATAAAATAGTCAACGTAGCCGATGAGGACGCCTTTCGCACAGCCAGAATGTTGACGAGAAAAGAAGGCATTTTTACAGGTATGAGCTCAGGTGCTGCCATGTTTGCAGCCATGGAACAGGCAAAAAAGGAAAAAACCGCCCATATTGTTGCCCTGTTTCCCGACGGCGGTGAGCGCTACCTGAGCACGCCCCTCTTTACCCGCAAACAACAACAGACAAGCAGACAGCAACAGCTCAAGTTTTACAACACCATGTCGCGAAAAAAGGAAATATTTCGGCCTGCCCATGATAAAGAAATAACGTTTTACGCCTGTGGGCCAACGGCTTACGAGCTCCCCCATCTTGCCCACTGCCGTCGCTTTGTCGTTGCAGACTTGATGACCAGGTATCTCCTGTTCAAAGGATTTACAGTGAAATCCTTTATGAATTTCACCGATCTTGATGACAATACCATTGCCGGGGCGCTTAAAGCAGATATGCCTTTAGACGAATTTACCAACCAGTATATCTTTGCCTTCAGAGACGCCATCAAAACGCTTGGCATGAATGATTTTTCCGGCTACCCGCGAGCCTCCGAGCATGTTGATGACATGATTGAGATCACTCATGAGCTTATCCATAAGGGATATGCATACGAAAAACACGGCTCTATTTATTTTGATATTTCAAAATTTAAAAAATATGGGCAGATGTCAGGCATTGACCTCAGTAAAATGCAGCTAGGTCATACAGTTGATCTGGACAATTATGAAAAGGATAACCCCAGGGATTTTACCCTGCTCAAACGCTCCACTTTAACTGAACTGAAAAGAGGAATTTTTTTTGAAACTGACTGGGGTAATATCAGGCCAGGCTGGCATATTGAGTGTTCGGCCATGTCTACCCGTTATCTTGGTGAAACCCTGGACATCCATACAGCCAGTCAGGATCTGATGTTTCCCCACCACGAGAATGAAATAGCCATTGCCGAGGCGCTTACCGGCAAACCGTTGGCCAACTACTGGCTCCATTCCGGTCTTCTCCTGAAAAACGGCAAAAAAATGTCCGCAGAGGCAGGAAATGTCGTTACACTCCAGGACGTTCTGGACAGGGGATACAGTGGACGGGAAATCCGTTTCATGCTGCTGGGTGTGCATTACCGGAAATCGCTGCTGTTTACGTATAAGAAACTTGATGCTGTACGAACGGCCTTAAAACGTATTGACGAATTCACAAGAAAACTGCTCTGTCTGCCCCCCGGCCTGCCTCACCCGGAGATCACCGCCATCGTCTCAACCCTGGAAAAACGCTTCATTGAGGCCATGGATGATGATCTCAATATCTCCGGTGCCATTGGTGCGCTCTTTGACTTTATCAAAAAAACAAATCCCATTCTCCAATCCGGCACTCTTGATCTGGAACAAAAGAATGAGATATTTACGGTTCTGCGGCGAATGAACACGGTGTTGGGCTTTCTCCAGCTTGAACAATGTACCCTGGCCCCGGAAATCAACCGGCTCATCCAGCAGCGTGAAGATGCCCGACAGCGCAAAGACTGGCTGGCAGCCGATGAGGCCCGAATGGAACTGTTGCGCCGGGGCATCACAGTACATGACACAGCGACCGGTCCGATATGGGAACAAAACCAGGCCTGTAAACTCTGCGAAAACGCAACACGAAATGAGAGTTGATTTCTCTGCCGCTCCCCTGTACATTAGGGGCCAAATTTTCCCATGCGCCAATAGCTCAGCTGGATAGAGCAACGGCCTTCTAAGCCGTAGGTCGCAGGTTCGAATCCTGCTTGGCGTACCAAAATACAATGAGTTAACCTTTCAGGTTAACTCATTTTTTGTTTTAACTGTTTTTTAAATCCCAACAGTCATAGATTTTTTTCTGAAAATTCATGCCTCCCCAGAAAAACATTCTCTTTGTTGAAACCACTCTACATTTTTCGTTTCATGAAGATCATTTTTTATGATAAGATAATGTTATACCTAATCAAAATGACTGCGACACAGGATATTTCAGATGAAAGGCACAATATTTCATCTTTTCCTCACATGTTTTGTTTTGACTCTCAAACTACATACATCTTTCAATTCTGAACATGGCCAAGTGATTATTTACCTCTCCTGCTGAAAGGCATTGAAAATACTGAAATGAACTCAGACTTTTACAATATTTTCCGTAACTATCAGGAAATTTCTGTCAGATATGATGAAAAACATAAGGCCGTATGGTGTTACTTTAATCCAGCTCCACGGCCCTGTTTTTCAAGTATAATGTTGAAGGAACTCCGCCAGATGCAACAAGCAATAATGGATTTTTTTGCGAACAAACCGAGCGCAACCGACTCCCCAATCCAATATTTTATTTTATGCTCTCAAATTCCTGGAGTTTTTAATTTAGGTGGGGATTTAGCATTATTTGTCAAATTGATTAGAGAGAAGAAAAAAGCTCAACTGCTTGCATATGCTACTGCATGTATTGATCTTTGTTATCTTAATTCAGTCAGCATGCACCTGCCTCTAACAACAATTTCCCTGGTTGAAGGAACAGCTCTAGGAGGTGGGTTTGAATCAGCATTATCAGGAAACATTTTACTCGCAACAAAGAATGCTGAAATGGGTTTCCCCGAAATTCGTTTCAACCTTTTTCCAGGTATGGGAGCTTACAGCTTTCTAGCCCGAATAGCAGGAACTGCCGCTGCAGATAAAATGATCTCCAGTGGAAAAATATATTCAGGCAAGGCCCTTTATAAAAAAGGGTTAGTTCATCAACTTATAGACTCAAAACGGTCACATGAAGATGCTAAACAATTTATTCGCCGTCATAGACGATCAGGTAATGGCCACAGAGCTTTACAACTTGTTCGACAACGCTACCATCCTTTAATATACGAAGAACTCGTTGACATCACAGAGATTTGGGTAAATGCTGCCCTGAAATTAGAAAATAAAAACTTGAGAATGATGGAACGCCTTGTCCAAGCCCAGCTCAACAAAACTAGCCCCGAGAAATATGTGAAAAAAAGGCTTGTAAGAACAGGTCAGGACCGTCGTTTTACGTCTTCGAGCCAATCATTTCCTTTGACCGATTGGTCAGGTAAAGAAATAGTCTCTGACCGGCGAAAAAACGTTGACCGCCGCACACTTCATAAAGATTAACAATGATCGATAACCTTACTGACATTACGAGTTTAATCAAAAAAAGACAGCTTGAACAACTCTTCTTACGTTCAAAAAGTACAATTTTGGCCTTGTTGATTAGCTGTTCCATCTACATCCTGCTGCTGTATCAGCATAATAAAAATTCATATTTAATAGTCTGGTATTTAATATTTATTGTTGTCTTATCCGGGAGATGGTTACTGGCTAGGCACTATAAGGCTCGACAACAAACCTTTTCACTTTCTTTTTGGCTACAAATATATCGACTTGGTATTTTAGCCACTGGGTTAATGATAGGCTCACTTAACATACTCTTTTTCCCTAGCAATTCGCTGAACTACCTTCTTTTAGCAATTATTTTCCCGTTTGGTATTATTGTTGGTGCAGTAACTATGCTGCTTGATTTTCTCTCATTTTTTATCTATTCGGTCACTCTCATGCTACCTATAGTTTATCAGACAACTATGGGGAGGGATCATTCATATTTTGGTACTGGCGCCCTTACTAGTATTTTAATATTGTTTTTTCTTAAATTCAGTAAAGATTACAATGGAAGTTTTGTTTCTTCCCTTAAATTAGGCTACGAAAATGAAATGCTCCTGGATCAATTACAGCTTGAAAAAAATAAACTCAACAACCGTCTGGGACGCATTCTCAATGACTCTTCAAATGAAATATATGTTGTTGATGCAGATTCTTTTATCTGCTTGCAGGTGAATAGAGGGGTTGTTGAAAACCTTGGATACGATGCCGACGAGCTTGCTTCAATCAGTATCCTGGAGATTTTTACTAAACTGGATAAAGAGGCATTGCAAAATCTGATAGCCCCGCTGACCGATGGAAGCAAAGAGTTTGTGATGCATCAGGGTGAGAACAGGCGTAAAGACGGCAGTCTTTACCCCGTTGAAGCCAGAATACAACTCTCCACCGAAGACTCTCCGCCCATAATCATAATTACCGTCCAGAATATATCCGAACGCGCAGAATGGGAAGAAAAGCTTATTTACCAGGCCAACTTTGATCTGTTAACGGGCCTGCCCAACCGCAACTATATCCAATCGGTTATCACTACCGCCTTTACACGAGCCAAGCGAAAAAAAGAAAAGCTGGCAGTACTCTTTCTTGATCTTGATAACTTTAAAACAATAAATGATTCTCTGGGCCATCGCATTGGTGATGAAGTTCTGAAGCTGACAGCAGAGCGAATAAGAAACCTGTTGCGAGAAAGTGATGTCCCGGCCCGTACCGGTGGCGACGAGTTTACCATTCTTCTCGAAGGCCTGCAGAACGCAGGCGCAGCCAGTATGATTGCTGAAAAACTGATTGAAGCATTCCGGCAACCCTTTGTCGTTGACGAGCGCGAATTATTTTCTACACTCAGTATAGGAATCAGTATTTTTCCAGATGATGGTGATTCACTGGAACCGCTCATGAAATACGCTGATATGGCAATGTATCAAGCCAAAGAATCGGGACGTAACAAGTTTTGTTTTTTCTCAAAAGATATGTGCAAAGACGCT
>QNYF01000227.1 GCA_003978695.1 Desulfobulbus sp.
TCTGTAATGGCCGAATTCACCAAAGGACTTGGGCAAGACCATAGCTCGCACAGCAACTCCAACAATCCCGACAACGATCAGTACCAGTATGATTTTAATCACATGGGATAAAAAATTTGATTTGTACTCTTGTTGCACGAAACCCTCCCTCCATTTACAGAGACAACTGTTAATTATACTTAAGTTTTATTGCAAAAGTTGTTCCATAAAAGAAACTACATAATTATATAGAGTTACACAAAAATCATATGATCATGTTACCTGCAGGTAACATAAACAAGTGCTGAAGGCGCTACCAAATGGTAACACAACAAAAGATGCGCCAGAGGAGACCTATTCAGTCAACAGTTACAGACCACACGTTATGCCAAAGTCGAGGTGCTACCTGAATAGTTACCATTTGCTTTTTGATTCAGGTCAAGGCATGTTACATATTTTCCTGTAAAGAGTCTTACAATGCTGATCAGCTTGAAGCTGAGATACATCACATACCGGAGCACCTAATTTGGGTACGTTATTATGAAAAGATCAGGACGGATGGAACGTGAGGCAAAAACTGTCAAAGTGATGATAACCAAGTATTGCCGCCTCAAACACAACACCACTGAACAGCTTTGCAAAGAATGTTCAGAGCTGCTCAATTACAGCAATCAACGCCTCCAGCACTGTCCCTTTCAGGAGGGAAAAACCAGTTGTGGAAAATGCAAAATTCATTGTTACAAACCGGCAATGCAAAAAAAAATCCGCAAGGTAATGAAAACGATTGGACCCGGGATGTTATTGACCAATCCGGTTATGAGTATCTGTCATTTTTTTGACGGGTTGCGGAAAAAACCACTCAAAAAATAAAAACTCCCCTGCTGATGACAGGTGTCTGCTTTTCCATCCTGATCTAAAAACTTTCATGCCTTTTTACAGGCCAGATTCAACAAGAATTATACCGCAGCTATGTTAATACCATGGATCATCAAACTCTTCATCACTGCGGTCTAAAATTTTATGGGTTGAAAACTCAGCAAACTCTTTATGGTCATCAAAGAACAATATCTCCATTTTACTGCTGACGGGTAAAACAGGAGCCCCTCCCTCAGAAACAATAATCTGTGGCGTATTGAGCCAGTACTTAACATTAGTGAGCATCACCTCTGTGGTGATGGCATCACCTTCTGTGAGAATTTTTCGGATTTTCCCATGAGGATCCTGCACCCGCAGATCGAGAACATAGATCTCTGCAGCGTACCTGTTGAGAACGGCCGTGGCATCATAGGAAGTCGCAGTTTCTACGTGTGTTTGCAACAGGGGAGCATAGGCAAGGAGTGTACTTTTTGCAGGAGAAGCGTTGACCGGAGCATTATCTTTAATCCTTGAAATACGAAGTGGAATATTGCGTTCCAAAGGATCATGAATCTCTACCAGCGTATACGTGTCAGGCTGGCCAGGATTAAACACCATCTTAAAAGAACCCTTTGCGTCAACCTGTTCCCACCTCCCTCCTTTAAAGCCATTGACAGGCCAGTCTCCGCCCACACAGATCAATGTGCCATCGTCAAGAAATTCGTAATAATCAGCTCTACTTCCCTGCCATGAAAGTTTTTTGTTATCCAGCAGCCTACTCACTGCTTTTGCTGGTTGATCTTTTGAAGTCGGCCAATGACGCTGCCATTTTACAGCAAGTGGTATGAGCGGCGTGAGAACTGTAAGCACAACCAGTCCCAACAGGAGTTTTCGCCAGGGCAGGTGTATTTTTTTCGTTAACTGAGTCAGCCAATGCACACGTGGCCCTGCAAAAGAAAGCGCCTTGCCCATTTTTTTGCAGGCCACAATACAGTCACCGCAATTGCTGCACTCAAATTCTGCTGTTTCCTGCAGGGATTGAGGCAATAACGAGAGAGAACATGCGATCTCACACCGCTCATACCCGGGTTTGCAGATACATTTTTCCTTTTCAAAAACAACATGAAGACGTTGGCGATTAAGTTGTTTGCTCAAGGTAATAAGAATTGACTGGGGACATATATATCGACACCATAATCGTTTCGCTGCCAGGAACTCAATCAGCAGCACGGCCATAAGAAAAAGGAAACAAAGCGAAATAACATCCTGACCAAACAGGTATTGAAAAAAACGGGTGTACCAGGCAGGCAAAGAGAGTTGATTTAAAATTGGCGTTGTTGAAAAGATGAAAAAAGCAGCAAGCCCAAGGAGAAAAATTGTCATTTTAAAGGGAAAACCGTTTTTTCTTATAGCAAGCCCGCGATAGTTTTTGCCCATAATTTTTTCATTCAATCCTTGCGTTAACTCAGACAGAAATCCGAAAGGACAGACCCATGAGCAGAATACTGTGCCCATAAAACAGGCGAGTAACAGTGGCAGAAAAGCACCCAGAAAAGTGTCAAGTGTTGGCGGTGAAATATTTTTTATTGAAAGCTGCAGTACGGCAAGTGGATCAGCTAGAGGAATGCCAAACATGTGAAAGGAAAGAAAATTCCCATACACATAACTGTATCGTGATCGATTAAGGATGGGAATGATGATAAAGGCAATCGCTATCAAGACTTGAAATCCACGGCGAGAGGTTTTCAGGCTCGGCTTTTTCATTTCGAGCCTCCCTGCCCTTCCTCGCGTGTTTCCTGGAATCTTGTCGGTGTTACCTCTATTGCATCTGCTGGACACACATGCTCACAGAGCCCACAACCGGCACAATCATCTGTTATGACAGGATATGTTCCATCCTGCAGCTTCATGGCACGCCATTTAATAGGGCAACGCTCATAACAGGAGCGGCAAAGAAGATGTTCAGTCCAGGTAAAACATTTTTTGCGGTCGAGGACGGCAAATCCCATCCGCACTTCTTCAATGGGAATATCATGCAGGGCATCTGAGGGGCAGATCTCACTGCAGCGCATACAGAGATGACACGGCGCCTCCCTGGGATTAATTTCAGGGGTACCTGCTACAAAAAAGTTGAATCCCCTTCGCATCTTTATACAGTCAAAAATACAGACCTGTGCGCATTGACCGCATTGCAGACAGCGGGACAAGAATTCTTTTTCACTCCTTGCCCCGGGTGGTCTTAAAAAATGAGTACTTGAGCGCATAGCTGCCACCTTAATCAATGGTGATTACCAACGAAATTCAGCCAGCTTTAACGTAATTTGTCACGGAGCCGTAGGAGGGGCTTCAGCCACGAATTATGCTGGCTGCTCAGTGACGCTTTTCTCGTTCACGACCAACATTTTTGCGACTAAAGTCGCTCCTGCAGTGCCACATTATAAATAAAGTTGGCCGGGAATGAGTGGTAGTCACATAATCAATTGCCTAACCGGCACACTGTCATATTCT
>QNYF01000160.1 GCA_003978695.1 Desulfobulbus sp.
CCTCTTTCTGCCTTCAGCGGATTACAATATTGAATGAAGTACCTGACTTCGTTCTCTACATTAAACGAGCAAACGCTTACAGGGGCAACGCTTTGGTTTCTTTGAATTTATCACAAAACAATAATAAACTTACGGTTATTCCCAAGCCATATATCTCATGAAAAATGAACAGTTAGCTCGCAATAACAACATCCATTTACTTAAGTCATCGGTGAACCGGCATGCGTTATTCGGGCTCACCATCTCCCTTGTTGCCGTCATTGTTGCCACCCTGGTTAACTGTTATCTTGTAACAGGATCACTTTCTTTACCTGGTATTTACTCTGTCCAGAAAGATTTGCCTATACTGTGGCTGCTTGATGCGCTTCCGTTTATTTTTCTCCTCTGGGGACAATATGTCGGCTCAATCCTGGCCTATGAAGCCAACACCTTAATCAATGATCAGACTGACGAACTCCGAAACCAGACAGCGTCTCTTGAAAAACGGGTCATGTATGAGGCCACCCACGACAGTCTTACAGAACTCCCCAACAGAGTACTGCTGCACGATCGTCTGGACCGGGCGCTAACCACTGCCGTTCGATACAACTATCTTGTTGGAGTCATTATTCTTGATCTTGACCGATTTAAAGAAGTGAACGATACTCTTGGCCATTTTGCAGGAGACAAACTGCTTAAGCAGGTTGCTTTACGCTTGACTGGTGTTGTTCGGAAGAGTGACACCTTAGCCAGAATGGGTGGAGATGAATTTGCTATTCTGCTAACCCATGTAAAAGACACTCAGGATCTTGACCTTTTTATCAACCGGATTCTCAAGGTCATGGTTCTTCCCTTCAAAATATCGGGAATGTCTCTTGACCTTCAGGCCAGCATGGGCATTGCCCTGTGCCCGGATCACGGTAAGGATGTAGACACTCTTATCCAACGGGCAGAAGTCGCCATGTATGCGGCCAAGCAACAGAAGAATGGGTATGCCGTCTATTCAAAGAATCTCGACCGTTTCAGTCCCAAGCGCCTTACCCTGATGGGAGAACTCAGGCAGGCCCTGCAGCGTGACGAACTTGTTCTCTATTATCAGCCACAAATAGACTTAAAAACCAGGACCGTAAAGCAGGCTGAAGCCCTTATTCGCTGGGAACATCCCGTTCATGGACTCCTGCCACCAAATGAGTTTATCAAGCTCGCAGAGCGGACAGGGCTTATTAAGGATCTTACAAACTGGGTATTGGACGAGAGTATCTCTCAAATCCTCAAGTGGGAACAACAGGATTTCCCCATGACTTTAGCCGTCAACATTTCCCCATCCTGCCTGCTCAATACTGACCTCCCCGAGATTATCATTGGCAGCCTTGGTTCCCATAATCTTGGAAGATCAATGTTGACAATTGAAATAACAGAAACTTCGATTATTCAAGATCCAGAGCTGGCTTCTGAAGTTCTCAACCGACTGAAAAAACTTGGCGCGGATATTTCCATTGATGATTTTGGTACCGGCTATTCCTCCCTGGCACTCCTGAAAAAATTACCTGTCAGTGAAATGAAAATCGACAAATCTTTTGTTATGGATATGCTGAACAATGATGACGATGAAACAATCGTCAAAAGTATCATTGATCTGGCTCATAATCTGGGTTTGAGTGTTGTTGCCGAAGGTGTGGAATCTTTGGTTATAGCCCAGCGTCTGCAGCAACTGAACTGTGACACCCTGCAGGGATACTATTTCAGCAAACCACTTCCTGCGAAAGAATTTAAAGCATGGCACGCCAGTCATGCTGAGATCCTCATGTCAGAACTTCTTACCTGAAATTCTTATTACACCCTTTTCTACACAAAAAATCTTCCGCGTGTCCCGAATATCTGCTCTCCTGTCAGTTGAATTCATTTGACTGGTAATAAACAGCAATGCTACAGTAAGAGTAAGCAGAGACGAGAAACACCGAGGAGGCGGATATGGAAAACTTGAGCGGACATTTTCTCATTTCAACGCCCCAGATGCCTGATCCACGGTTTCAGGAACAGGTTATTTACATATGTTCCCATACTGATGACGGTGCCATGGGCGTAGTAGTCAATAATCCCAACAAGGACATTTCACTGTTTGAAGTCATGTCCAATGTCAACATCCCATTACCCGAACATCCCCTGCCACCAGTGTATATGGGCGGACCAGTCGAGGTAGAGTCAGGATTTATTCTTTTCAGTTCAGACTACCAGGGAGTGAAATCTTTAGAGGTAACTCCAAAGATTTCCCTGTCAAGGGATGCAAAACTCCTTGAGGATATCTCAAAAGGCAACGGCCCCAGGGATTATCTCTTTCTCCTGGGTTATGCCGGCTGGGCTCCAGGCCAGCTTGAGCTTGAGCTTGTTGACAACTCCTGGCTGACACTGCCTGCAGATCTTGATGTTTTGTTCCACACACCGGATGAATTCAAATGGAAAGAGGCTGCCTACAGATTTGGTATTGATATTTCAGTCTTCAGTAGTACCATCGGCAACGCATGATCTGAAAAAAGAATTTAACAGGCTGAGCAGACTGGCCATAATCCTGAAATACAACGCACCTTGCTTTACAAAAGCTGGTGCGTTCTTTGTTCTGACTCTGGAGACACCCAACATGAATGAATCAAACCCCTGCCTTGCAGATATTTTTGTCTGCTCCCGGTGCGGATATTGCTGCCAGGGCGAGACGACGGTCTCGCTGGATCAAGACGATCAGGAAAGAATGATCGCAGAACTCGGCTTAAGCCGGAAGGAAGTACAGGATAAATTCTGGCGAATAACCGGCAATGTAGTGCAGATGAAAATAGTTGACCATCACTGTATTTTTTACAGGGAAGACTCTGGCTGCACTGTACACGAAGGTCGCCCGTGGCGATGTGGCCAATGGCCTCTGCATCCCAGTATTTTAACAGATGAAAATAATTTTCTTACAATCCGGGAGTCCTGTCCCGGAATCAATCAAAATTTGAGTTACGAAGAGTTCTGTAAAATCCTCTCGCAGCTTCTGGATCAGGAACAGGTAATTCTCTGTTAGTGAGTGTCTGTCCAGAAATGAGAATTTTCGTTCGAGCTTAAGGGACATAGGAAAAAAGAGCAGAATATTAGACACATGTGAGCATTTATTTTTTCGTAGCGACGTAGAAATCTGGCAAAAAAGCCATTTCTGGACGGGCACTAGTTATTACCAATGACATCCGGCAGAGGATGCCCGGGGTCTCTGCCGCCCCAATTCAGTTTATTCCGCAGAATTGTAAAATAGCCTTTATGGGGTGAACTGATGAGGCG
>QNYF01000092.1 GCA_003978695.1 Desulfobulbus sp.
TTTCAGTGTAAATCGGGGTAGGTCCTGAGCTCGCTGCTCCCAGAGAGGACATTGTTTGCGAATGCACTCCTGATTTTTCATGTACTGGTCACAATGAAGGGCAGATTCTGCGTGCATCTGGATGCCGAAAAAATCCAGGGAGAGCCGGGCGGTATGGGTCAGGGCCAGCCAGGTTTCCCGCTGACAGCAGCGTCCTCCTGTAATCTCTGCAATAGCGGAAAGAATGTTAGCTGTAAATGCCTGGGCCTGGTGGCGTGGGTTGGGTGTAAGAGGAGTCGCATCAAGGATAAGGGCCGCACTGATGCCGGCACCAATAGCTGCGCCGCAGGTTCCCCAGAAGCCGCAGGCACCGCCAGGAACCTTGCTGCCTCTGTCTATGCCGGCGCTGATAATATCGGTATCGATTTTGCCGCCGCAGTTGCGGTATACGGCAAGGATTATTCCGGGCATCATTGCATGATGCTCGGGTCCGTGCATTGGTACGGCTGGATGACTGCGCAGGGTCGTCAGGAGCGAGAGAAGATCTGTCTCTTTTGTGTTCAGACAGATTTGCCGGATTATCTTACCACCTTCCTGCTGATGGCAGGAATCGCAGATAAAATGTCCTTTGGAGCATTCGCTGTTTGTCTTCGTCCGGCTGCCACAGTAATGGCAGTTTTTATTCTTAGCGTCATTTGCGTACACCAGTTTTGAGCCGCAGACCATGCAGCCGCGTGTATGACGATGCAGGGGGATAATCGGGGAAATATCTTGTATTTCAGTTTTTTTTTGTCCTTCGGGCGGTGTGGCGCAGCAGCAGGGAGCCTGTTCGACATTGGTTACAGCTCCCTTCTCATCAAGGATAAAGAGTTGCTCACCAAATGCTTCAGCCTCGGCTGCGGGAATTTGTGTTATCCTGCCACGTTCCAGATACAGGCCTGTGTCTGTTGTAAGCGAGGGAAGCGGGCCGCGATACACCGCTGAAATGGTGTTGACTTCCTGTTGTACGGATTTTTTTGCTTCATAGGTCAGGGAAAAAAAGCGGTTTTTTTCCACCTCCCGGTAGGGATAACGTTTATGCATGTAGATCGAGGAAAAGCCACAGTCTTCAAGCATGGCAACCAGATCATCCTGCTGCATCGCCCCACCCAGGCACTCTCCACGATAACTGGTGCTGTTTTTTATTGACGCGGAAACCGGCTCGTCTGTCACCACGTCAGAAACAACCAGCCGGCCGCCGGTTTTAAGCACGCGAAAAATTTCTAGATAGGTTCGGCGTTTATCCGGGCTGAGGTTGATAACGCAGTTTGATATAACTACGTCAGTCGAGTTGTCCTCAAGGGGGATATCTTCTAAGAAACCTTTGCGAAATTCTATATTATCATATCCCAGCTTACGTACCACTTCCTGTTTTGAATTTTCGGCAAGGTGCAACATGTCATCTGTCATGTCGATGCCGTACACATATCCGGATTCACCGACATCAGCTGCCGCCAGAAAACACTCAACCCCGCTGCCTGAGCCAAGATCCACGACGGTCTCTCCCTTCTTTGGGGCCGCGTCCTGAACAGGGCTGCCACAGCCATACGACTTCAGGGTGGATTCTTCCGGAATGAACCGGGTTATCAGGCCATCGGGGCCAAAGGGGTTGACAATCTCCGTCTTGGCCTTGCGGGCAGCAGAGGCGTAAAATTCCCGCACCGAGGAATGCCCGTCAAGGTCTGCCAGAGAGACAACGCAGTTGCAATGAGTCAGGGCAACAGAACCGTCCGAACCGTTTTCAGTGTCCGGGCAGTCGTGGCGGACATCACCCATGCGCAGGCGGAACATGCCCTGGTCCGGATACTGCCCGGCCTGTTCGACAATCAGATGAAGCACCAGTTGTTCGTAAAGATCAAGATAGGGATCGTCTCCAACAAGAGTTTCGTTGTTTATCCAGGAGTGATCCGGGTCACCGCCGCCGGTTATGAGAGATAAAGGACGTTTAGTCCACTCGTCACTGTCTACAAGCGAGCTTGAGCGGATTTGTTCCAGGATTGCGCTTTCCCTGAAAACACGGGTCAGCCCCTGGCTGAGAGACCCACAGATGAGTTTGTCTACCCGAATAAGGGCAGGGGAGGGATAAATATTGCCGTCAGGGCCGACAGCCAGGGATTCCCAACCCATATTGGTCAGGTCGAAGCGGGTTCCCGGCACTGCAAAAACCTGGGCCTTGAGAGCCTCCATGTTGTCGATCTTCAGGCCGATCTCCTGGCAGAGAGCAGCAGTTTCTACGACATGGGCAAAGATCCGGGCAGGAGCGGAAAACTGCTCGCTGTTTCCTTTGCCCCTGATGAAATGATACATTAAATGAAGGCCGCTGGCTCCCATCTGGTGGGCCTTGCGGGCAATTTCCGGGAGCTGTTGTACATTGGTTGCGTTAACCGCAACAGAAAGAGTAACCGCAAGCCCTGCCTGTGTTGCAGCGGCAAGATTTTTTTCAAGTCTACTGTAACTCCCCTGTCCCCGCAGGTAGTCGTGCTCTTGCTCAAGGCCGTCAAGGCTGACCTGTAGATGCAGCCGACTGGTATCAAGTGCTGTCAAAACAGGCAGATATTTTTCAAGGAGCAGGCCGTTGGTCAGGACGACCACATGGTGTGCGGGGTCCTGATTGAGAACGTAGGCAATGGTTTCACAGAACCGGGGATAGACAAAAGGCTCACCGCCTGTGAAATAAAAAAGATGGCTGCCAAGTCGGGCGGCGTCATCAATTGCCGAGTGCAGAACCTCCGGGTCAAGAGTGTCAGTTTTGGCAGGAGACGCACCAAACAGGCAGTGCCGGCAGGAGAGATTACAGGTATCTGTGAGATGGAACCAGATTTCCTTGAGTGGTCCGGGTTTCAGATGATTGCTCCTGCCGCTGTAGGTTGGGGATTGGGTTTTGGCAAGCAGGTGTTTTAGCCGGTCAAGATCACGCCTTGCCTGGTCCGGCTCCTCGTGATACCTGTCGCAGTAGTCGGCCAGAGCAGCCCGGGACGAGTTATCCCGGGCGGCCCGGAGCAGGGCATCAGTTTTTGTGGAGGGGACAAACCAGTCGGGAACGAAGGGGTCAACATAGAGAGCAACATTGCCCTGTTCCAGGCGGTGTAAACGTTTGAGCCATTGCATGGTTTACTTCCTTACAGGGAAGACCTGTTGTAATTAAAAGGAGAAAGTATAGGGGGGAGTGTGCCATTAATATGTCTGGCAGGCAACAATATCTTTGTGGGGTGGAACAGATTTACGCCATTCCGGATGCTCAGGAATGGCGTAAATGAGAAGA
>QNYF01000218.1 GCA_003978695.1 Desulfobulbus sp.
GTATTAGATCCCAAGATACGCTTTCTGAATATCTTCATTCTTGAGCATCTCTTCGGCCTTCCCCTGCATAATTATTCTGCCGGTCTCAAGTACATAGCCTCTGTCAGCTGTTTTAAGGGCCAGGTTAGCATTTTGTTCCACCAGAAAAATGGTTGTGTTCTGTTCATTGTTGATTTTTTTAATGATAGCAAAAATCTGTTTGGTCACCAATGGCGCAAGACCCATGGAAGGTTCATCAAGCAACAAAAGTTCCGGCTTGGCCATTAATGCACGTGAAATAGCAAGCATCTGCTGTTCACCACCGGACAGATTTCCTCCTGGTTGGCTTCGCCGGTCGGCAAGAATAGGGAACAGGTCATAAATATACTCAAGGTCTGTTTTGATCTGGTGCGTATCCCGCCGGAGAAAAGCTCCCATATCAAGATTCTCTGCCACAGTAAGTTCAGGGAAGATATGGCGGCCTTCAGGAACCTGGCAAATGCCAAGGGCAACAATTTTATCCGGGGACATCTGGTGGATAGGTTGTCCCCGGTACAAAATCTCGCCGGTACGGGGTGGGACAACACCTGAAATAGACATCAGGGTGGTCGATTTTCCTGCCCCGTTGGCTCCAATCAGGGTAATAATCTCTCCTTCTTCAATTTTCAGGCTGATATCGTGTAGAGCCTGGATATTACCGTAATAGGAGTTGATGTTACGAAGTTCTAGCATTTGTAAAAAGTTGGTTAGTAGTTCATGCCTGTCCGGAGACGGTCTTCTGGTCTCTGCGTCATGCTTAAAAAAAGGATTTGACTGTCACATCCATGCCTGTGCGTATTTTTTCGCAATTATTGGAGTTGTCGCGACCTGTTCTTGAACGAAATTCTCACTTATGGGCGGCACACTGGTTAAGCATCCTCAACATCTTCGCCCAGGTAAGCTTTGATGACTGCCGGGTTGTTGCGGATTTCTTCAGGTGAACCTTCCGCAATTTTTTTGCCGTAATCAACCACAAAAATGTAGTCAGAAAGACTCATAACCAGCTTCATGTCATGCTCAATAAGTAGAATTGAAAGGCCGTCGTCACGTATTTCCTTAATAAGCCTGTCAAGTTCTGCTGTTTCCTGGGGGTTCATGCCTGCAGCCGGTTCATCAAGAAGCAGGATGCTGGGCTCAGTTGCCAGGGCACGAGCTATTTCAAGTCTGCGCTGAGCGCCATATGGAAGATTCTTTGCAAACTCATTTACCATGTCTGCAAGACCAATTTTTTCTAAAATTGAATAGGCAAGAGCGACAATCTCTTTTTCTTCCTGAACAGTTTTTTTGTTGCGAAAAATTGCGCCTAAAACCTTTGCTCTGGTGCGGCAATGCCTGCCAATCATAACATTTTCAAGAACCGTCATGCTCGGGAAAAGCCTGATATTTTGAAAGGTTCTGGCAAGTCCCTGCTGGGTAACCAGGTTAGGCTTTAACCCATTCAACCTGCGGGTGTTCTGTCCGGGAGGTGTCAGCAGAAGTTCCCCTGCCGTGGGTTTATAAATTCCGGTCAGGCAATTAAAAAAAGTGGTCTTTCCTGCGCCGTTGGGGCCGATAAGGGCAACAATCTCACCTTTTCTGATGCGTAAGTCAAGATGGTCCAGGGCCCGGATACCGCCAAAGTCCATGGTCAGCCCGTTGATTTCAAGAATGGGCGTATCTGTAATGGTTACGTCGGTCATTTGATTGTGGGTTTTTTCTCAAGAGTATATGTGCGTCGTACAGTGGAAATAATGCCCTGGGGCCTGAAAACCATCATTATGACAAGAGTCGCCCCAAAGACAAGCATCCGGTAATCAGAGAATGCCCGTAGATATTCAGGGAGAAGCATAAGTACCAGAGCTGCGATTATAACACCGATAATCGATCCCATGCCGCCAAGAACAACAATACAGAGAATAATGGCTGATTCCAGAAAGGTAAAGGAAGCCGGATTGACGAATGTGGTCTTGGCCGCAAAAATGACACCCACCATTCCTGCCCAGAACGCTCCAAGGGCAAAGGCGGTGAGCTTGGTTCTGGTTTTATCAATTCCCATGGCCTGACAGGCGATTTCGTCCTCACGAAGGGCAAACCAGGCTCGTCCTATACGGGAGTTCTGCAAACGGTTTACAACAAAAATTGTAAAGATGACAAGGAGAATCATTAAGTAATACAGATACATTATTGACTGGTCAAGAGTCATCTCCACACCAAAAAAACCAGGACGTGGAATATTTGAAATACCGCTTGGTCCGTGTGAAAAATCGTTCCAGTTTTCAAGAATTAAACGAATAATTTCACCAAACCCCAATGTAACGATAGCCAGATAATCGCCACGCAGTCTGAGTACCGGAAAACCAAGGACAATGCCGAAGGTTGCTGCAAGTAAGCCGCCAAGGGGCAGTACTGTCCAGAAGCCCAGACCAAAATGGAGATGGAGCAGAGCGTAGGAGTAGGCCCCAACCGCGTAGAATGCAACATATCCAAGATCAAGCAGGCCTGCCACGCCGACAACAATGTTCAAGCCCAGCCCCAGCACCACATACATCAGGGCTGCAATCATAATATTGATTTGATATGTTGACAGGACATGCGGAAAAATAATCAGCACGGTCAGAATTACTGCAAGGGAGGGGATGTAAAGTCGGGGTTCGGTGAGTAATCGCTGCTGCCAGTCAGTTTTAGGCCTGTCTTTAATTCCCAGTCGTTTTTTCCTTTCCTGCTTTGCAGCCTTGTTTTTTAGATATAAACGGCTCACAAGATAGAATACAAAGCTGCCGGCAGCAATGTAGAACATATTCTGCCATCGCCAGGCAATTGTGCGCTCATAAGGATTGACCTTTATCACCATGATGGGAAAGGTGAGAAAGACAAACCATAATGCTACGAGAACTGCGTTTTTAAGATCTTTGAAAGAGATCATGATAAGAATGTGGAGTTAAACTTTTTCAATTGATGCCTTACCCAGCAGGCCAGCCGGCCTGAAAATCAGGATCAGAACCAGTAGGGAAAAGGCAAAAACATCTTCATAGTCACTGGAAACATAGCCGGTTGCAAAGGCTTCGGTAAGGCCTAGGATAAAACTGCCAAGTACCGCCCCGGGGATAGACCCGATGCCACCAAGAACTGCGGCTGTAAAGGCTTTAATGCCGGCTATGAAGCCTATGTAAAAATTGATCTGTCCCACGTGTGAAGCAATGAGTAAACCGCCTATTGCGGCCAGACCGGAGCCGAT
>QNYF01000162.1 GCA_003978695.1 Desulfobulbus sp.
GACAGCCAAGCTGCCTCGAATAGATATTGATATCGCCCCGCAAAAAGTCGTTGGCACCACCACTGTTGATGCCATTCGTTCCGGCATTCTTCACGGTTTTGGCGGCATGATCGACCGCATGGTAGACCTCTTACATAAAGAAATGGCAGATACAAACGAAGAATTCAACATCATCGCAACAGGTGGCATGGCCAGGCTCATTGCCCCGTTTACATCTTCACTTACCACCATAGACCCTCTCCTCACCCTTACTGGACTGCGGTTAATCTATAACCGTAACAACAAATAATTATGTCGTGCACCTTGCTTCCTGCACCTTTAAAAGCTGGTGATACTCTGGGAATATTTTATCCTGCGGGACCGGTAAAAGATCTGGCTGCCTTTGAGGACGGCCTCACCATTTTACGAAATCTTGGTTTTTCTCTCCAACAGAGGCTGCCGGACAACAGCGGCCCAGACTATCTTGCCGCAAGTGATGAATCACGCATAGGTGAACTTCATCGATTATGGGCTGATGATAACATTAAAGCTCTGATTGCTGCCCGGGGCGGATATGGATGTCTGCGAATCATCGAACATCTGGATTTCACCTTTTTACGATCCCACCCGAAATGGATGATAGGTTTCAGTGACCTTACCGTATTACTCAACGGTATTTATAAGCAAACAGGAATGATAACCCTGCACGGACCGGTCGTCACATCGCTGCCCCGTCTGGACAGAGCATCTCTTGACAGTTTCAAAAATCTCATCAGTGGAGTCTTCGCAGACGACCAGCAGTTTCCAGGTCTGGAAATCCTCCGTGGCGGACGAGGAACCGGTCATCTGGCGGGAGGGAACCTGACGACCCTCACCCACCTCATCGGCACCCCGTGGCAACCAGATTTTTCAGGGAGTATTCTTTTTCTGGAAGACACAGCAGAACCCGAGTATAAACTCGACAGAATGCTGACCCATCTTTCCTCATGCGGAGCCCTTGACAATCTGGCCGGATTGCTCCTCGGTTTTTTCGACCCCGGCCATGATGACACGCTTGAAACCCTTCGGCTCAATGAACATATATGGGCAAGAACGCTGGAACTAACAAAATCTGCAAACTACCCTGTATGGGGTGCTTTCCCTGTTGGACATCAAACAAAAAACCACGCACTGCCTCTTGGAATGCAGGCAACAATTGACAGCTCCCGGGCAAGGCTTTCTTTCATGCATCAGGCCTGCCCCCCCTGGGAGTAACCCCTTCAAGCACTGCCATGTTTACGTGTTACGCTAAAACAATCATACTGGGTCTGGCACTCATTGTTTTCTACGGGATAAGCTTTATACCTCTGCTGTTGCTGCGGCCTTATCTTCAGCTTGACCAGTTCCTTATTTCAGCTCTTTTATGGGGAGTTATCAGCCTTCTTTCTCTCCCCTTCTTTCTGCGGCACCTCATACGACAGGTCTGGTTTTTTAAAGGCAGAAACGAGTCGATCCCTCAAGGGCTCATGGAAGACAAACTCATGAAAATCAATACGTTCAACTCACCGGTATATGTTCGAAAAAAGAGAAAAAAAATTCTTGTTGGCTGGCGCTGCAAGGAACCGGAATGGTCTGAAAGAATGGCAATTAAGGGTCTTAAAAAATGCTACTTTATTAAACTCAAGTTCAATCAGGAAACAAGAACTGTCAGCATGATTGACAGAGTTCGTTATGCAAACTTTGACCTCAGCCCGGTAAAGGTGCAAACCAGCTGGCTGGCCAGACCTGTTCTTTACTGCAGGGTACAGTTCGATTCTGAACAGGACTATAATATTTTTAACAACAAAGATGCTGAGGAGTATCTCTTCAAGCCTCAGGAGTTAAAAACTCCGCTCGTCAACACCTTCATCAACAATGGCTGGAATGTACGTTTTGACCTTTTTTAGTTTTTTAAGGTAATAAATGGCCCTTTCCCCGTTTTCTGTATCAAAGACAATACCCCAGATGCTGTGCGCTCTCGGCTTCCTGAATTTCAGGCTACCCTGACCTCAAATACAAACTTCCTTTTCAGACAGATAACTTCTACTCTTCATCAACAATCTTATAAATTGCATCCCCTCGTCCGGGAAACGAATGGTTATACATAGCCACAAACAGCGCACCATCATGCCGGGTTAAAAAATAAGGCACCAGGCCGCTGGGCAAATACGATGAAAGATCTTCCCACCGTCCCTTTTCAAAATCCGCCCACGAGGAAAAACGGATAAATTTATTCTTATCATAATCACAAGGCTCAGTTTCGCAGGATTCCGCATAAAAATACGAGGTTAAGTACCAAAAGCCCTTGTAGAATTCCAGGTCATTATTTACTAAACCGGATTCCTGCCAATCCCCTGAAGAAATAATTTTTTTCTTGCCATGCGATTTATACACCCTGTATTTTTTTTGGGCAAAATCTTCTATTTCTACTATTTGTCCACTGGAGGAGCCAACCACATACACTTTCCCATTTATCAAAGAAAGAGCCCTTGAATACACAAGCGTAGACGACAAATCCAAAACTTCCACCACATCAATCTGCTTAAAGCGAAAAACCTGCACAGGATTCGGATTTAGCACATAGACCCATCCTGTTTGATCATCAACAATCACATCGTGGGGACGTTTCAGCGGACACCCCGCTAAACTGGTAACAAAAGAGAGTGAAGACGGCTCTAAAAGACTGGTTCCGTACAGCAGTCGATGGTTATCTGTATCAACCAGATAATACAGGCTATCCTGTTGGTTATAGGCCAGCGAATGGGGTCGCTTCAAGTCCAGACCTGCGCTCAAAAAACTCTTCCCCCCTTTCTCTCTGGAAAAGAGCTGATTATCTTTAAGAGAGACTACCCATTCCCTGTTCCTTATAAAAAAAATCCCGGTGCACCAGTGGAAAAGAGATCGATTACCGTTGGCTGAAGTATAACACGAAACATCCAAACCTCCGGCAAAGCATAGAGAGGACAGCAGGAAAATCTGCATAGAAAGACCTGCTGTTATTCTGAACCACTTTCTTTTCATTATATTCAAATCACCTGACCAAACAGTAACGCAGAGAAAAGAGTGAGCTCTTAAAGAAACAAGGCTCTGGTAAATAGAAATTGACGCGTATCAAGCCAATCATAATTATGTTTATAAACAAGTAAAAAAACAGTAAAAATTTTCTGTCAACGTCAAAAGAGCAGAGTGAAATTCCTGTGCTGATAATAACCATT
>QNYF01000195.1 GCA_003978695.1 Desulfobulbus sp.
AGATGAATGGATCTGCCGGTCATTATGAGCGATCCCCCCCCGAGGAGTTTGCCAAAAACTACCAGAAGCCCCGTTATAACCAGTAATGAAAAAGACAGGGCTGCAAGCCAGTGAATAAACCGTGTAAAAATGCCAAAAAAGTAGACAGGTGTTCCCTCATGAGAAAACTTTTTAGCCCCGATCAGGATATAATGTAACAGAAAAACTGCTGGAACTATGGTCAGGACCATAAGGAAAATACGATTAAATAACCCTCCCTGCATACTTGTAAAGAGTTGACCGTACTGTTGCCAGTCACCTGTATACTGGGAGTTGATAGTTTTAAACACCGCTGTTGACGGTTCACTGCCTGGAGACATGATGTTTTGAGGGCCAGCGGCGTAGACGATGCTCACAAAAAACAAAACAACAGCCGGGGAAAACACATAATACACTTTTTTCATGACAGGCTCCTGAAGGAAGAAATCAGAGCGTAGTACGTTTAAATAACACCACAGGAACATTATTTCCCGGGAGTCGGAGTAGCCATTGACTCCCGGGAAAAGAATGGTTGTTATTTTTTGTAGGCTTTATCCCAGCCCCAGGCGTTAGAGCCTGAACCCCGTTCAAAAACCCGTGTTCTGTAGGCATCGGCAACCTTATCTGCATCACCGGCCATCAGGGCCTTGGTTGCGCACATGGCTGCGCATAAAGGCACTTTGCCTTCCGCAATTCTATTTTGGCCGTAGAGCTTCTGCTCCTTTGCGCTGAAGTTGTCTTCAGGGCCACCTGCGCAGAAGGTACATTTATCCATTGCTCCCCGAGCTCCGAATACCTGGCCTCCCGGAAATTGCGGTGCGCCAAAGGGGCAGGCCATAAAACAGTAACCACAGCCAATGCAGGTTTCCTTGTCGACCAGAACAATACCATCATCCCGTTGATAGATAGCATCTACAGGACAGACAGCGATACAAGGGGCATCAGAGCAATGCATGCAGGCAACCGAAATTGATTTTTCTCCGGGTTTGCCCTCATTTACAGTAATAACCCGGCGGCGATTAACACCAACAGGTACCTGGTTGCCCTCTTTGCAGGCAACGACACAGCCGTTACAGTCGATGCAGCGTTCCACATCGCAGAGAAATTTCATTCTTGCCATAATATATATCCTCCGCCTTATGCCTTACTTATCTTGCACAGGCCGGTTTTTGTTTCCTGCATCTGGGTAACAATGTCATAACCGTAGTTGGTGACGACATTGGCGGCTTCTCCAAGGGCGAAAGGAACTGTGCCCTCCGGGTATTTATCAGCCAGAGATTTACCCATGAATTCTCCGCCAAAATGGAAGGGAAGAAAAATAGTGTGCTCATCAACCCGTTCTGTAATCTTGGCTTTTACCTTGATTCTACCGTCGTTTGGTGACTCAATCCAAAGATCGTCTCCCTGCTTAATGCCGTAATTGTTGGCAGTAATGCGGTTTATCTCCGCATACATTTCCGGTTGGAGTTCGGCCAGATACTTATTGCTCCTGGTTTCGGCTCCACCGCCCATGTACTCAACCATCCTTCCGGTGGTGAGGATGAGGGGAAAATCTTTAACCCAGTCTGCTTTCTGTTCACTCTTATACTTTGTGAATACCCGGTAATGATCAGGTTTGTCTTCATACGTCGGATACTTGGCAATCATGTCAGGCCTTGGCGAATGTAAGGCCTCACGGTGAACAGGTATCTGGTCCGGAAAATTCCAGACCACACAGCGGGCCCGGGCATTGCCGAAAGGAGCCATGCCTCGTTTGATGGCCTCCTGTAATGTTTTTTGAGACAGGTCGGTTTTCCAGTTTGTGCCGGGAACCACTTCTTTAAACTCAGGATAGCCACCTTTGACTTCACTGCCCGGGTTGGCAACACCTTCGGCTGCAAGTTGATTCTCTGTGCGACCGCTCATGTCATATTTCTTTTCTGTACCAAATCGTGCCCTGAACGGCAGGCCACCTTTGGCAACAGATTTTGATACATCATAGAGAATCGGTGTGCCGGGATGTTCCTGGGTCCAGCAGGGCCAGGGAAGGCCATAGTATTCACCGTCGCAGGGGCCGCCTTTTGCCTGCATGGTTTCGATGTCAAAGGTATGCCAGTTATCAGTGTGTTTCTTGATACGGTCTGGAGTCTGTCCATTATAGCCGATTGTCAGCGACCCGCGACCCAGCTCAAGAGTAATATCTTCAGGTGTCTGCTTGATGTTTTTGTAAAATTTATCAGCAAAGCCAAAACGCTTGACCAGTTCGTTCATGATCCAATAATCATCACGGCAGTCATGGACCGGGTCGACAACTTTATATCGCCACTGAAACTGGCGGGAGGTCGAGGTGAGACTGCCTGAAGTTTCATACTGGCTTGAGCAGGGCAGGAGATAAACATTGTCTTTGTCTGCAGCAGCAGCTGTCATGGTGGGGAAGGGGTCAATTATGACTACCAGATCGAGAATATCAAGGGCTTTTTTAAGCTTATGATACTGAGACTGGGAGTTTGACGCACAGCCCCAGAAAACAACGGCCTTAAGTGGTGTGTATTGGCTGATTTTGTCTTCCTGGATTGCTCCTTCATACCAGCGTGACAGCGTAAACCCTTTTTTGTTCATGTATTCTTTGGAATGGAACTGTGATTTCATCCATTCATAATCAACGTCCCAAACCCGGCACCAGTGTTTCCAGGAGCCGTCTTTCAGCCCGTAATAGGCAGGAAGCGAGTGCGAGAGAACACACATATCAGTAGCGCCCTGAACGTTATCGTGGCCGCGGAAAATATTTGCTCCGCCTCCAGATACCCCCATATTTCCCAAAACAAGCTGCAGTATACAATAGGCCCGGGTGTTGGAGGACCCGGTTGAATGCTGAGTGCCGCCCATACACCAGATAACGGTTCCCGGCCTGTGAGTGGCCATCATTTTGGCAATACGTGTCACTTCAGCGGCAGGAACTCCGGAAATATCTTCCACAACTGCCGGTGCGTAGTCCTTGGCCACAGCTCGCATTTCGGCAAAACCTGAAACCCTGGTACGAACAAATTCTTTGTCATACCAGTCGTTTTCTATGATTTCGTGGATAAGCCCCATGATAAAGGCTGTATCCGTTCCTGAACGGATACGAATATAATCGGTCGCCTTGGCAGCTGTTTTGGTAAAGCGCGGGTCAACTACAATAAGCGGGGCGTTGTTGACTTCCTTTGCGTGC
>QNYF01000169.1 GCA_003978695.1 Desulfobulbus sp.
TGCGCTCCTTCTGGCTCAACTTTGAAATGACCCTTTTTATTTATAATAAGAGTTTTACCGGCAAACTTCGCAAACTACAGACAGAGTATATTTCCGACTCAACACCTATGGATTACACGGTTTACCGCAACAGATCATTTGGTCAGCGTCTCAAAGAAAATGTGGCTCTGCTTGTAGGACCACTCCTGTAAATCCTGCCAACTTTTACCAATAACGTGGCATGCATATCTGATTTCATATTTTAAGTTTATGTGGTATGCAACACAATACATTCTGGTCGTTATAATCTTTTCTTAAGGAGCAGGTATGGCAGCAAAACAACGCGCAGAGAAAAAGCAACCTTCAGGATCATCCACTGGTTCTCCTGCCAGACTTTCAAAAGTTATTGAAGAGGCCTTGAACCGGATAGGCAAAAATATCGACCAGGTAGAAAACCCCGACGAAGACTGGAAAAAAATCCGCAAAGTTCTCCGTAAAAAAGACAAGAATAGAATACTTCGTACAGCGTTAGAAAAATACTCCAACTCGGAAGAGCTTAAACCTTTTCAGGCAGAACTCATTAAACTACAGCACCACCTGGAACGTTCCGGGAAAAAGATGATCATCCTGTTTGATGGCCGTGATGCCTCCGGAAAAGGTGGTACTATCAGGCGCACGACCCGCTACATGAACGAAAAACACTACCGGATTGTCGCCCTTGGCAAACCGAATCATGATCAGTTAACTGAACTGCATATAAAACGCTATATTGAACAGTTTCCCCGTTCCGGCGAAATAGTTCTCTTTGACCGATCCTGGTATAACAGGGCAATGGTTGAACCGGTCATGGGCTTCTGTTCCAAAGCCCAGTACAAACGTTTTATGAAAAAAGTTACAAGTTATGAAAAAAACTTTATCGATGATGGTAAGACTGTACTTTTGAAACTCTATTTTTCTGTATCCAAGGAAGAACAGTCTCGCCGATTTGAACGAAGAAAAAACGATCCCTTACGGCAGTGGAAACTCAGCGAGGTAGATCTTCAAGCTCAGGATTTATGGGATGAATTTACAGAGATGAAGTATCAACTCCTGAAAAAGACGCATTCTTCATTTGCCAAGTGGTATATTGTCAAGTCTGATGATAAACATAAGGCACGGCTCAACACCATGAAGCTGATATTGCGTTCGGCAAAATATATTGGCCGAAGCAGGTCATTAAACTTTGCCACCGACCCGAAAATTATAATTCCAGGCAACCGGGAATTAAAGAATATGGAAAAACAGCGTAAAAAATATGGCAAATTCCTGGCATAATGCTGCTTCCAGGAAATGTTATCAAGAAACCACAAGGAGAGTACAATGTCTGGTAAGAAAAGTGCAAAATGCCCAAAAGCAAAAGAAAAATCCGCCTGTCCCCTCAAAGTAAAACTCCTCGAAGGCACGGCCATGAAAAATATTTCCAAAAAGGAAAGAAACGACCGCTGTGCGATCTGGGTAAAAGCCGCAACCCTAGAATATGAGGTTGAGCTTAAAAATATGCAGATCGAACTTATGAAGCTGCAAAAACATATGAAACATACCGGCATGAGAATTCTTGCCATATTTGAGGGACGTGACGCAGCCGGTAAAGGCGGGACCATCAAACGAATTACCGCTTTTCTCAATCCCAGGAATACACGGGTGGTTGCTCTTTCCAAACCCAGTGACACCGAAGTAACCCAATGGTATTTCCAGAGGTATACCCCTCACCTGCCTTCTGCCTCTGAGCTGGTTCTCTTTGACCGTTCATGGTACAACCGGGCAATGGTTGAACCAGTCATGGGCTTTTGCACAGATGAACAACATAAGCGTTTCTTAAAAGATGTTCCTTTGTTTGAACAGATGCTCGTAAAATCAGGAATACTTCTCTTTAAATTTTACTTTTCAGTGTCCAAACAGGAACAGGCGCGACGTTTTGAATCACGTAAACTTGATCCGCTCAAACAGTATAAACTGTCTCCTGTTGACAACCTGGCACAGCAGCTCTGGGATAAATACAGTGTAAAAAAATTCCAGATGCTCAATGAGACCAACAGAACTCTCACCCCCTGGACCATTATCAGATCTGACAATAAAAAGCTGGCCCGTATCAACTGTATGAAACACCTGCTTTCCAGTGTAGATTATGAGGGAAAACTCAAAGGCAACAAACTCAAGCCAGACAATAAGATTGTTATTTCAGGAATAAACGAAATTCAGCACATGGAAAAACACCTCTTCAAACCAAAACAACTCAGGGGGTAATTTTTTCCTGATAAACCAACATGCTTTAACGGCACAACAAACACTGGAAATCAATAAGTTACGATACGAACACTGCACAATTTGATTTCCTGATAAAATATTTCAATCATCTTTCAAGAGTGTCATCTTGAAGACGAGGGGGTGGACAGCTGTTCACCCCCTCTTTTGTATGTGAGGCACATACAAAACCCACCACACACTCCTGCCAGCCACGCAGTCCGATAAACTCCACCTGCAGCAAACAGGAGATATCAACAGCTCCTCTTTGATTTGTTTCAAAACCACAGCAAACCACGGCGAATTTACACCGCTAAGAGATTACATATTTTCGTAACTATTCAGATAAGTGCGATAAAATTGCAGAAGCACTTTCCTGTGACTTCATGATCATGGTGTTATGAGATTAGGAATTTCTCAACGATCCAGGAATACCTTTTCATCTGATAAACAAGCAAGAAATCGTACAAGTTATTTATGGTTTGAATCTGTTAGTATTGGTTGCGACTACCTCATAAAGAATAGTCTGAAGAATATATTGAGGAAAGACGTACTCTTTATTACTCTATCATGACGCATATCGTATTTTCTGCAGGATGAATATGGATACACAAAAGTTACTCTCCACCAGAGAAGTTGCCAGGTACCTCAAGGTTAATGAGAAACGAGTGTACTCTCTCATTGCTGAAAAAGGACTTCCCGCAACAAAAGTTACAGGAAAATGGGCTTTCCCGCTCCACCTTGTTACCCGGTGGGTTGAGTATACCACGGTGAACCACCCCGGTGATTCGCCTCCACGGTCCCCTTACCACGGACTTCTGATCATCAACGGCAGTAATGATATTCTCCTGGAAAGAACACTATCGCTCTTTAACCAGCTCTACCCCGATCACGTTGCCGTGTTTGGCAATCTTGGCA
>QNYF01000090.1 GCA_003978695.1 Desulfobulbus sp.
TCAACCTACAGAGGCTTGATGGAATCAATGCGGCAGATGGTCGGCGTGAAACGCCTGAATCTTGCCCTGCAGAAAGAGGGAAGAAAGAGTGTTGAAGACGCCAGAAAGATTTTTGCGCAGTATGACACGATCGAAGAGGGAATACAGCAGTATTCAAAACTGCTCGCACTTGCGGGCTGGGGAATTCTTGAGCTGATATCAGTAGACCGCAAAAATAAAAGAATTGTTTTCCGACACCATAACAGCGCAGAAGGACGCTACCAGAAAGAAACAGGCGTCTGCTATGGCAGCGGTTTACTGGCCGGTAAAGTTGCTGGCTGGGGGGAAATAATTCTCGATGTCCCCTGCTGGTCCGACCAGACAAAATTTATTGCCAAAGGGGATCAGTACGATGAATTTGTTGTTTACCCTTCCGACAAAACAATCGAAAATGAGTTACACAATCTCCTCCAGACAGACGAAGCCACCCGGGCAGACATGGCTGTTGCCATTCAACGGCTCAATAATGAAATTATTTTCAGAAAGCAAACCGAGCAGGAAAGAGACCGTTTTTTTAATGCCATTAACCAGACTGATGAATCAATTGTTATCTGTGATGTGAAAGGAGATATTGTTTTTGTCAACCCGGCGTTTGAAACAATAACAGGCTACAGCAGCGCAGAGGTGATGGGCAAAAACCCAAGAATTCTTCAAAGCGGAGAACATGACAAAAAATTCTACAAAAAGATGTGGAAAACGCTGCTTCAGAAAAAAACCTGGAAAGGAGAATTCATTAATAAGAAAAAGGATGGTACACTTTTTCTTGAACAAGTAAGTATTTCTCCCGCTACAAATGAAGCAGGAGAAATAATCAACTACATTGCAGTCAAAGACAATATTACGGAACAACGAGAGCTTGAAGAACAATACAGACATGCTCAGAAGATGGAAACCATCGGACGACTTGCCGGAGGTGTAGCTCACGACTATAATAATATGCTCAGTGTCATTCTGGGAACCGCCCAGATGATTTTGATGCGCGATGAACTCAGCGAAAAAACAATTGCAAGTTTGGAACAAATTCAAAAAGCAGCCCAGCACTCCTCTGAAATAACCAATCAGTTACTGGCTTTTTCCCGAAAGCAGGTGATCAATCCCAAAGTGATAAATGTTAATCATGTGGTAAAGGATACCATACAAATGCTTGGCAGGCTGTTGCTTGAAGGCATTGAGATACTCTTTTCCCCCGCCAGTAACACAAAAAACATCAAAATTGATCCCGGCCAGCTGCATCAAATAATCACTAATCTCTGTGTCAACTCCGGTGATGCGCTTCCTGAAGGCGGAAAACTTACTCTTACAATACAAAATACAGCCTTTGCCGAAGACTACTGCCAGGGCCATACAGCATTTGTTCCAGGAAATTTTGTTATGCTGACTATCAGTGACAATGGTACCGGCATTCCACAGTCTATCCTCCCGCACATTTTTGAGCCTTTTTTTACTACTAAGGAGGAGGGCAAGGGAACAGGGCTGGGATTGGCCTCTGTGTATGGCGCAGTTAAACATAATAACGGCTTTATCAACGTCGAGAGTGTGCAAGGACAGGGTACAACATTTACACTTTTCTTCCCTGTATGCGAAGCGAAGAATGACTCTTTAAAAAGAGTCAAAGAGGACGCAGGAAAGACGCGTTCAATCACGTTGCTCCTGGTGGAAAATGAATCAATGGTTCGGGAGGTAACAAAAAAAATGCTTGAAGTACTGGGCCACAAAGTTCTTGTGGCAGCCGGTTCTAAAGAGGCGCTTGCGCTGTTCAACCAGCATAAAAACGAACTCGACCTCCTTCTCACAGATGTTGTTATGCCGGTAATGAGTGGCAGACAGTTACAGGAAAAGATTGAACGCATCCGGCCGGACCTGCCCACATTGTACATGTCCGGTCACACGGAAAGTGTCATAGAAAACCATGGTATCCTGAAGACCGGCATTCATTTTCTGCAAAAACCTTTCAGCCTGGCAGACCTCAACCAGAAAATCGGCGAAGCCATTGACCAGTAAGCCGGGAAGATATCATCGCTTTCTTCGTCTTGGCCGCCGCCCGGCCGAATGGTTTACTGATGGCTTTGGAGGAGCAACAAGTAACGATTCATCGGGCTGAACACACGGCATTGGCACGCCAAGAAATTCTTCAATTTCCGGCAGATAAAACGACCCCTTTTCATCCGCAAAACTAATCGATATTCCGGCTGCTCCGGCCCGACCTGTTCTGCCGATGCGATGAACATAGTCTTCCGGCTCATAGGGAAGGGTATAATTTATCACATGGCTGATCCCGGAAATATGAATACCCCGTCCTGCCACATCGGTTGCAATCATCACCTCAACCTGGCCATTTCGAAAACGCTCCAATCGCTTGGTCCGCTGTTCCTGGGGAACATCTCCTGTCAGCAGAACACACTGGACACCATTTCTTCGCAATCGATCACTCAATGCTTTTGCCTCCCGTTTCATATTGGCAAAAACCATGATGCGCTCATGCTCCTGATGAGTAATGACGTTATACAAAACCGTGTATTTTTCCTCACTGGTGGTCATATAAACAAGCTGCTCCACTGTATCCACAGCAACCTGTTCTTTCTCCGTTTCTATAAAGACGGGATTGACGCACCACTGGGCAGACAGCTGTTTAACCTCATCGGTAATGGTTGCAGAAAAAAGCATTGTCTGCCGTTTTTCTTTGGCAGGCATTTTATTAATTATCCGCCGAACATCGGGAATAAAGCCCATATCAAGCATCCGGTCAGCCTCATCTAAAACCATAATTCCAGCCTGATACAGCTGAACAACTCTTTTCGAGACAAAATCAAGCAGCCGACCAGGAGTTGCAACAATAATATCAACCGGTCTGCGGGCAAGATTTTGCATCTGTTTCTGGTAATCCGTGCCTCCGTAGACGGCTACTACCCGTAACTGTGTGTATTTACCGATTGCCCGGGCGTCCTTTGCTATCTGAATCACAAGCTCACGGGTAGGTGCAATGATAAGTGCCCTTGGGCAGCCGGGCTTTCTCTTTACCTGCCTGCCTTGCAGTAACCTGCTGAAAACTGCGGCCAGAAAAACCGCACTTTTTCCCATTCCCGTACTGGCCCGTCCTATCATATCTTT
>QNYF01000126.1 GCA_003978695.1 Desulfobulbus sp.
GATCGACTCCATTGCAATTCCGGTCTCCACGTCTTTGCGTAAAGCCATGCAGGGAAGTGCTGTTTTGTTTGGGATGATGATTGCCGCAACGCTTGTCTGGCTATGGTTGCTGAATACGCTTTTTCAACGGTTGGTTGTCCAGCGACTGGGCGCCATGCTTTCCCAGATAGGTGAGAGTAAATCCGGTAAAAAAGAAGGGACAGGGGACGAGCTGGATGCGTTGCAGGATTCGGTTGGATCTCTTTGGCAGTACGTTCAGTCTGCTCGTAAAGGCGTTGATCTGCAGCCAAACTTCCTTGGAGATTATGTTGTTGAATCTCCAATATCATCTGGAGCAATGTCCTGGTTGTATCATGGGTATTCAGCAGCAACCGGAGAAAAAGTATCTTTAAAAATTGGTTTTCAAAAGGCTTTGAAAAATCCTCTCTACCTGGCCTGTTATGAGACAGAAATACATCTGTTAACAACGTTCAGCCATCCAAATTTACCCAAAGTACAAGAACGGATAGATAGTGTACTCGTTCTTGAGCAGCTGTCTGGCAAAACACTTTTATCTTATTTCAAGAACCAGCCGTTACCTGAAAAGAGTATACTCAAAATATTTTCTCAGCTTTGCGATGTATGTGCAACTTTGCATGCTCAAGGTATTGTTCACCATGACTTGCGGCCTGAGGTCTTTTTGCTCAACAACGAATCTAAACTCTATTTAACTGATATGGGACTTGCTACGAGTGATTTACGCCCCGATCCTGTTGCTGCAGCCGGATTAGGTCCACAAGGGAATCCGATATATATGGCACCTGAGCAGTTAGCTGGGAAACGGGGTGATTCAAGAAGCGATATATACGCATTAGGCGTTTTATTGTTTCTTGCTCACACCGGCAGTATTCCATTTGTAGAGGAAAAGAGATCGTTGCATAAATGGCAACAGGTGAAAAAACAGTTTTCATCATCTGAAAATGATCTGTCAGCCATATCAGCTCTCCCTGGCTCGGTAAAGGAGGTTATTGTTAAGGCTATGGCTTTTGATGTTAACGAGCGGTATCAGTGGGTGGAGGATTTTTGGGAAGATCTCAAAGAAGCTGGAGAGTAATGCTGAACATTTCCTTGCAGATTCATGAGGGGAAGAATGTCTCCACTGTCGCTGTTTCTTTTGCTCTTTTATCGTCTGGCTGGCATTCAGTACCAGCTCCCTTGGGTGTATAGCGTATAAAGCAATTTTGATATCCGTTTTACTTTCGGCAGGGAAGTTTGTTGATCCCTTTTCAGCGGATTTTTCAGGGCTGAGTGCTTAAAAAAAATATCCCCTGTTGCCGTCTGGCAAAGGGGATATTTTTACATCTTCTAGAAGGTTGAAGATTTACATGGAATTAACAACCTTCAATAGCTTTATGGGCGGTGCCTTTAGCTGTTTGAACAGCTTCATGCGCTGTGTCTTTTACAGCTTCAGCTGTGTTGTGGGCAGCGTCCTTTGTTACCTCTGTTGCCTTGCTTAATGTTTCCTTCGCACCCTGAGCGGCATTTTTAGATGCGTCAACAGTATTTGAAACAGCATCTTTGGCCATATCAGTTGCTTTGTTCATAGTGCCTGCGGCAGCATTTTTAGCATCATGTACAGCTTCTTTAGCAACCTCCATGGTATCTGCTGCAGCATCCTTAGTAGCTGTAACGGCATCGTGGGCGGCATCCTTGGTTGCTTCAGCAGCCTTGTTTAACGTATTTTTTGCTGCGTCTTTAGCGGCTGCCATAGAATTGGTGGCAGCATCTTTTGTGGCAGTTACAGCATCATGAGTAGCTTCTTTAGCTGCCGATGCTGCATCATGAGCAGCCTCTTTTGTTGCGTCTGTAGCTTTGCTTATGGTTTCTTTAGTTGTTTGAGCAGCACTATGTGCTGCATCTTTAGCCTTGTCAGCGACTTTTTTTGCGTCATCACTGCTGCAGCCAACCATACCTATAAGCATAAGACCGAGTGCTGCTATGAGTATTTTTTTAAACATGTTTTTTCTCCCCTGATAAATAGAATTAACTTTCTTAAACAAATTAACGACAAAATTATACAATCTATCAGACAATGTTGTCAATAGCGTTAATACATTGGCGATGGAAGCTTACCAAATATTATCGAATAGTTACAAATTCGTGGCCATAAGGAGACAGTTGTCGGACAAGTGGGTAGTATTGCGCACACTTTTTTGGTTTAGACAAAAAAACAGGGTTCAGCCAGCGGGCTGAACCCTTTCAATGAAGATAACTCTCAGATGCATGTAACTCTTCAGGTTGTGCAGAAAACCTGCTAAACCACCGATGCATCAAGAAAAGCTATTGTATATTTTTCCTGTGGCAACCTTTACACTTTATCGGGCCAGCCTCTTTACCCTCTTTTTTGCGTTTTTTATGACATGCTCGACAGCGGGCATGTGCGGCTTTTTTAAAGGTTTCCAATTTTTTGTCTATTCCAGATTTTGTATTGTGACAGGACTCACATTTTGCAATTTTCTGTCCTTCTTTATAGGCGACCTGTTGACCGTCATCAGATTGAGCATGGTGACAAGTGGCACAGTCAAATCTTTTTTGATGTTTTTCGTGGGGGAAAAAAGCACGTTTTACTTTCTTTGCCGGGTCAAGTGTGGATTTTAAAATTATTTCAGCAGGTCCTTTTTGTGCATCAGCCATACTTGTGCCAGTACATACAGCGAGGCAGAGGAGTAAAGTAGACATTATGAAGAGGTATTGTTTCATGATAACGAGGCTCCTTGAGTTAGAATTTATGTATAAACTATTCATGCAGGTTCGATAAATGACCACAATCATTGTCCTGCAACTCTTCTGATATGTCTTTGATTCGGAGTCTACACGTACCTGTTCATTCAGGGCCGTGCAGGGAGCTTGTGCTACTCGATCAGCCCAAATGGATAAAGAAGTAAGCGCAGACTCCGTGAGGTGCAGTGGAGGAGTTGCGAGTTTACTCGAAAAAAGTAGAGCTTGAACCAGCCTTTTTCTTATAACGCAACAACGAATGCTCACTCAACTCGATCCGTAACTGTGAAGACCTGATAAAAGAAAGTTGACACCAAAATAGGTGAAAAATACGGAAATAAAACCAAGTATCGCCAGCCATGCAATTCT
>QNYF01000024.1 GCA_003978695.1 Desulfobulbus sp.
GCTGCCACACATCCGCAATACCCAGTTTTTAAAAAAAGATATTGCCCGTATCCCGCCATTTGGGGTATTGATGAAGGGTTAAGCATGATAAAGGCGGTTTGCTGTGTCCGCCACTCAATTGACAACTTCACAACTGTAAGGAGTAGCCGTGGCTTTTGACAGTAATGATAATAAACGCTGGCTTTCAGGTAACGAGGCCATTGCCCGTGGTGCCTGGGAGGCTGGGGTTCAGGTTGCCTCGGGATATCCGGGAACACCGTCCACAGAAATTATGGGCAATTTTGCCCGTTATGAAGGTGTGTATGCCGAATGGGCGCCCAATGAAAAGGTCGGACTTGAAGTGGCCATTGGTGCTTCGTTTGCCGGAGTTCGGGCGTTAGCCACCATGAAGCATGTTGGCTTGAATGTTGCTGCGGATCCACTTTTTACTGCTGCCTACACCGGTGGACGTGGCGGACTTGTTGTTCTTGATGCCGATGATCCGCAGATGCATTCTTCTCAGAATGAGCAGGACAACCGTAATTACGCCTTTGCTGCCAAAGTCCCGATGCTGGAGCCTTCTGACCCGTCTGAAGCCAAGGAATTTATGAGCACGGCTTTTGATCTCAGTGAAGAGTTTGACTGCCCGGTGTTGTTTCGGATTACCACCCGCATTGCCCATGTAAAGGGTGTTGTGGAGCTTGGTGAGCGCAAGGAGGTAAGTCCCGGCAGTATTCAAAAAATGCCGGGTAAGTTTGTTATGCTGCCCGGAAATGCCCGGATTCGCCGCATGGAAGTCGAAAAGCGGATGGCCAAAGCCCGTGAGCTTGCCGAGACCCTGCCCATCAACCGGGTGGATGACGGAGACCGTAAACGTGGCTTTATTACTTCGGGCACGCCGTATAACTATGTGAAAGAGGCCTTTCCGGACGCTGCCGTGTTGAAGCTGGGTATGGTCTGGCCGCTGCCGGAAAAGATGATTCGCGAGTTTGCCGACTCTGTTGACGAACTTTTTATCGTTGAAGAGCTTGATCCCTTCCTGGAAACACATATCAAGGCCATGGGGATTGCCTGCCATGGCAAGGATTTCATCCCCAACCAGGGTGAGCTGAACTCCTTTATTGTTCGCAAATCCATTGATCCCGACACTGTGGGCGACATATTTGAGCCGCTGGAACTGCCCATGCGTCCACCTAATATGTGTGCCGGCTGTCCGCATCGGGGTGTGTTTTACGGGCTGTCCCGGATGAAGGATGTTTTTGTATCCGGTGATATCGGCTGTTACACGCTTGGCTTTCTACCGCCGCTTTCTGCCATGGATTCCTGTGTCTGCATGGGAGCGTCAGTTACTGTTGCCCATGGTATGTCCAAGGCACTTGGCAAGGAGGGCGTGGGCAAACTGGTGGCTGTACTGGGTGATTCCACCTTTATGCATTCAGGTATCACCGGCCTGCTCAATGCCGTCTATAACGAATCGTATGCTACGGTTATTCTTCTTGATAACCGGATCACGGCTATGACCGGGCATCAGAACAATCCTGCTTCCGGTAAAAATATAAAAGGCGAGCCTGCCAATGCCATCAACCTTGAAAAACTTTGCGAGGCTGTGGGCGTTAAACGGGTGGTTGTCGTTAATCCGCACGATATTGATGAATGCCGCAAGGTTCTGAAAGAGGAAATCGCCTCAACAGAACCCTCGGTTGTTATCAGCCGGGCCCCCTGTGTGCTGATCCCTGAGGAGATCAAGCGCAAGAAACCAGTTTATTATACAAATTTTGACAACTGTACCGGCTGTACCGCCTGTATACGGCTTGGCTGTCCGGCAATCAGCTGGCATCCGCTGACACCTGAAGAGGCTGTTGAGCGGGGTTACAAGAAAAAACAGAAAGGATATGCCGAGATTACCGAGGTACAGTGTAATGGCTGCGGCCAGTGCGCCTGTCTGTGTAAGTTTGATGCCATCAACATCCGGGAGGCAAACTGATGAAACAGAGTGGAAATATTTTATTCTCCGGAGTTGGCGGCCAGGGTATTCTGCTGGCCAGCGAGTTGACTGCATACGCCCAGCTTGAGGCCGGGTTTGACGTGAAAAAGAGTGAAGTGCATGGCATGGCTCAGCGTGGAGGTTCCGTTGAGGCCCATCTGCGTTATGGTGAGCGGGTCTATTCACCCCTTATTGAGCCGGGCACGGCTGATATTCTGGTTGCCTTTGAAATCCTTGAGGCTGCACGCTACCTGCCGTATCTGCATAAAGACAGTGCTGTGGTGGTCAACACCCAGAAAATTCTGCCGCCTGCCGTTGCCATGGGTAAGGCCAGCTATCCGGAAGATATTTTGGATGAGCTGACGTCACGGGGCATAAATGTGGTCGCTCTTGATGCCTTTAGTGTTGCCCGTGAGGTTGGGGAGCTGCGCACAGCCAATGTTGCCATGGTTGGCGCCATGTCCAATTTTCTGGCTGTCAACAAGCAGGTCTTTATAGATGTTATTGATACCCGGGTCAAAGAGGCCTTTCGCGAGGTTAATAAAGAGGCGTTTGAGCTGGGTCGTAAGCTGGTTTACAGCTGATCAGGACGGGCGCGTGTCTGAGAATTTTCTCGGAATCTGCGCTTACCTGTTTCCTCTAACAGGAATTCAGAAAAAAGGCTCTCAAGGAAGAGGAGTGTTGAAAAAAAGTATTTTTGTCCAGTCTCTGGGCTCTGACGAGTAACTGGACAGCTAATTTTCTGCCGTAAAAAAAGTGTAACTATTCAGCTAGCATTCAGGTAGTACCACGACTTTTGGCATAACGTGTGGTCTGTATCTTCTAAGTAACAAAATATCAACGTACTGATTTTTTGTTACTTTTAAAATATATGCCGGGGCACCCGGTTGGGGTGCTGAATAGTTACAAAAAAGTCAGGTTTAATCCGGGGAAAGAAGGGGAGGAAGTCGTAATGAACTGGGAAGAGATAGAAAAACTGCCAAGGCCGGGTCTTGAGTCGATCCAGCTGCAACGGCTGCAGAAGCTGGTGCATCGGGTGTATGCAACCGTTGAGCCGTATAAAAAGAAAATGGACGAGGCCGGTGTAAAACCCGGAGATATCCAGAGTCTTGCCGATTTGTGCAAACTGCCCTTTACCACCAAGGAC
>QNYF01000023.1 GCA_003978695.1 Desulfobulbus sp.
AGTTCCGGATAACGGGGATCTGAAAAAGCGAGTAAATGAACGTCAAGAGCACAGGCCCGGTCACACTCTTGATCGGCCCAGGCCAGAGACTGCTCAATTATACGCTTACTTGAAAAAAAAGCACTCAGTTGCGGGCCAATACCCTGTACCTGCTCAACCGTTCTGCCGGCCGACAAGACTGCGGCCGGCGAACCAAATTCTTTGAGCAGACGATGGACAAGGGAGCACCCCACACCCGGCAGGGCAACAAGAGCCAGCCAATCTCTGATATCACCGGAACAACAGGTAGACATCAGCCGACACGCTAATCAGTCATAAATGATTCGAGATCACCGCTTCTGGTGGGATGGCGCATCTTCTGGATTGCTTTTGCTTCTATCTGGCGTATTCGTTCACGGGTGACAGAAAAACACTGCCCCACTTCTTCGAGGGTATGATCACAGCCAATTTCAATACCATAGCGCATGCGCAAAACTTTTTCTTCCCGTGGCGTCAGCGACCCCATAACCTTGCACAGACAGCGCTTCAAGCTCTCTGTCACGGAAGCCTCCTGAGGGTCGGGATGTGCATGATCTTCGATAAAATCACTGAGCATGGTGTCTTCTTCATCTCCGACCGGAGCATCCAATGATATTGCATCTTTTGCTGTTTTAAGGGCAACATTGACACGGTCAACATCTGTCCCAAGCTGATCCGCCATTTCTTCAGGTGTGGGCTCACGGCTTTCAACCCTGTTAAAATCCCGGGAGAACCGCAACATCCGGTTAATAGTTTCAATCATATGTACGGGCAGCCTGATAGTTCTACCCTGGTCGGCAATACCTCTGGTGATGGCCTGCCTGATCCACCAGGTAGCATAAGTGGAAAACTTATACCCCCGGTTATAATCATACTTTTCCACAGCCTTCATAAGGCCGATGTTTCCTTCCTGAATAAGGTCCGGAAGCTGCAATCCCCGATTGAGAAATTTTTTTGAGACAGAAATCACCAACCGCAGATTAGAGCGAACCAGTGACTCTTTAGCCTGCTTGGCCATTTCCCGCCCAAGTTCAATATCTGCTGCTAAACTGATGAACGTTGCAAAATTCACCCCAATGGACTCAACAAAGTCAAGCCCAATCCTCCTCTCCAGGGTCTCAGTGCTGACTTCCTGCTTCTCTTTCCCTGACGTTTTTTCTCTCTGCGCAGCCAGCATGGCCTCCTGCTGAGCTTTCACCAGAATTTTTTTCAATTTAGCACCGAGGTGTTCCACAGAGTCCGCAACACCTAGAATTCCCTTTGGGCTCAGAGAGTAGTCATGAAACAGACCTGAAATTTCCAGGCCAACAGTCAGGATATCCTCCAGAAATCGATCTTCGGCCTCTTCCATCCCTGCTACTTTTTTTAACTCCAAAAAGAGAACGCATCTTTGCTCATCAAGCATGACTGCTTCATCGATAGTAGCCAGAAATTCTTCCTTAATCACCTGAAGAGCATTGTCGTCCTGGTCGGATATCCCTTTCAGCACCGTGCCGATACGCATTTTTCCGCGACGTAGACCTTCTTCGAGTTCATTTAAGACGGAAAGGCCCAAAGGGAGGCGAAGTACTGCATTTTGCACACGCCTCTCCCCCTCTTCTATCATCTGGGCAAGTTTGATTTCCTCGTCGTGGCTCAACAGGGTAAGGTTGCCCATCTCGCGCAGATAGATATTCATCGGATCAACACTGGCACTTCCCTGGCGACGATCAACACCCTGTCGTCGCTCACTTCCCATGCGTCGCTCTCCGACCATGGGAGCTTTCACCAGTCCGCCTTCCATACCATCTACATATTCATCATCAAACACTTTCACCCGGACCGCCCCCTTTACAACAACTCATCTCTTTACAATCTCATTCCTTCACCGTGCCTGGCTGGCACCTCTTGACATTCCTATTCTGTAACTATTCAGGTAGCACCACGATTTTGGTATAACGTGTGATCTGTAACTGTTCAGATGTGCCCCATATGTGACAAGCAGGCCAACGAAATAACAGCAAAGCGGTGTCACTGCCTATGTGAGGCGGCCTGATTGTCGCAGGTAAGCCACAACTCCGAGTTGGGGTGCAGCTGAATCGTTACCCTATTCTCAGCATTATCTTTGTCGGACAACACTTTTCCGCGTCAACCATTGCAGAAAAAAAACAGTCTGCTTCACCAAAAAAAATACTCAGGATTCAATCATTGGGTAAAGTGCAGAAAAAAATCTTCTTACGATAAGCTGCACAATGCAAAACGTCCCATTGTTAATGATTTCTTTTGGTAAGAAAAATAAAAAAGGCATAAAAACAAAAAACCAACAAAAACGTTGACAATTCTACCATATTTTATATTTCTTTCAAGAAGTTATCGTTAGATTCCTCTGTTTTTCCTGATAACCTCCATTTTTTCTTGCAACAGTATCCCGACACGTTGGGAATCTCCTGCCTGCTGTGCTTCGAGTATCCTCTTTTGCAAATTAGCTCCATTTCGTTGTCCAAGAGCGGATTTTAGCCAGGAGAGCAGCTCGTCACAGAGCTCTCTGCCTCGAGTCTCCTCATCGTCCTCACCCACGGAGCCTCGCATAAGCAAATCGGCGACATACTGGCGTTCACTGCCTCCCGACAGTTGAGAGAGAAGCTGTTCTGGCAGAAACGAACCTGACGCCCTTAATCTTTCCAGAGAATCAATAAGTTCCTGAACAACTGGTTCCGTGACGACATCACCCAAGCCTCCATCCTGCAGCTCCTGCAAAAACTCAGGGTACAGAATAAGAAAATCAACAACCTGCCGTTGTTTTCTCGGTAACTGCTGAAAAGAACGTTCCGTCACCTGCTCGACACGGGATTCGGGCGGAAAGGACCGCTCCCCACCTGTTACAAATCGAGCGGGAGAAATCCCCAGTTTTTCACTAAAATGAGCGACCATCAAATCTTTCTGGCCGGGATCAGATGCCTCCTGGACCAGCACTGATAATTTTTGTATTATCTGACTTTTTCCCGACAGGGTCAGTCCGTGTTCTTCTACGAGGGCAGCAAAAACAAATTCAGCCAGGGGTTTTGCCCGCTCCACAAGATCCAAAATGGCTGCGGCTCCTTTCTCCCGGACAA
>QNYF01000123.1 GCA_003978695.1 Desulfobulbus sp.
TGCCTGGAAACTGCCCGGGTTTATGATGAGTTTGCCGGCTGTATAGTGACAGACCGGCCTGTGGGTATGACCGTAAATCATACAATCGGCTTCCGGGAAAAGATTCCAGAGAGAAGATTCAATATCCAGACCGAGGCCTGCCCCATGGGTAAGTCCTATGGAAAACTCTCCCAGCTGGAAAATGCGTTTCCCGGGAAGAGAACCGCAGGATGTGCGGTTACACATATTGCCGTGCACGGCATAAATCTTTTTTTCTGCAAAAGCCTGCAGTACCGCAATGTCTGTTAAGTCACCGGCATGGATAATTATTTGGCAATCAGCAAAGCAGCGATGTGCCAGCCGTGAAAAGCCCGCGTCCGGTCCCATAAGATGGGTATCTGAGAGTATTCCTACTTTGAACATAATCCACATTGAGAGTATCGTAAAAAGTCCGATTTACGGCGTTGCAGGTTTCTGCCGGACCTTCGACATATCTTATGTATGGTCAAAACCCCGCAAGAAACACTGAGCCTCGGAGTCTTCGCTACCTGTATATCGAACATTTCACGTAGCCATCTTGAGTTTGTGAAGGACTTTTTACGGGCCAGTCACTCTTTGTTGAAGGGGAAAGTCATCTTATAATTCTGCCGATAATCTATAGGAGTTGTTCTTTCTTGACAACAAAAGAACCCAAAAGGTTGCAAAAAACAGGACCATTTCGTAACATGCCAGTGCGACAGAAAGGTTTGTTTTGTTAAAAGGGCCAACGCCATAGACGTTAGCATTCTCCTTTAAAAAAAATTGCAGGATACCATATGTACAGCGCTTCAGATTTACGCAAAGGACTCAAAGTACAGATTGACGGTGAGCCTTATATAATCACAGAATTTGATTTTTCAAAACCTGGTAAAGGGCAGGCCCTGTACCGTACCAAGATGCGGAATATGATCACGGGCAACCAGTTTACCCAGACCTATCGGTCAAATGACAAGTTTGAAAAACCCGACCTTGAAGAACGCACCATGCAGTTTCTTTACTCCCAGGATGATGAATTTCATTTCATGGATACCTCCTCTTACGATCAGATTTTTTTAAGTGGCGAGCAGCTTGGCGATAACAGAAACTTTCTGATGGACAATATGGAGGTTCAGGTTCTCTTTTTTGATGGCGAGCGTCCCATAGACATCACCCTGCCTATTTTTGTCAACCTTGAAGTAACCCGTGCCGACCCCTGGGTCAAGGGTGACACCTCCGGCACCGATACAAAACCAGTCACCGTGGAAACCGGTTATAAACTCCAGGTTCCGCCCTTTGTGGAACAAGGGGATAAAATTCAGATCGATACTCGTTCCGGTGAATATATCACCCGGGTCAAAGAATAACGATTCCTTTTAAAAATGCTGTCTCCCCAGGGGCTGCGGCAACGTTCTGACCTGTTTCAGGCAGTCCGGGATTTTTTTCGTTCCCGCTCATATATTGAGGTCGATACACCGATCCGCCAGCCGGTCATTTTGCCCGAAGCCGAGATTGTACCGGTTTCGTCCGGCAACTGGTTTTTACAGACATCTCCAGAGCTCTATATGAAACGCCTTCTGGCCGACGGCAACAGCAGGGTGTTTCAAATATGTCATTGTTTTCGTCAGGGAGAAAGAGGGCGCCTGCACCTGGAAGAGTTTTCCATGCTCGAGTGGTATCATACCGGCTGGAGTTATCTCGAATTAATGGCTGAGTGTGAAGAGCTTATTTGCGCAGTTATGGAGCGGCAATCATGTGTTCGCTGTGAAAAAGATATTTCTCTTGTAAGGCCATGGATACGTCTTAGTGTTGAAGAGGCGTTTCAGCAATTTTGTGGTTTATCCGCATCCCTTGCTGTTGAACAGGGGCTATTTGATGAGTTGCTGGTTGAAAAGATAGAGCCTGAACTCGGCTGGAAGCGGCCGGTCTTTCTCTATGACTATCCTGTCGCCCTGGCATCACTTGCCAGGGAAAAGCCCGATGCTCCTGATCTTGCGGAACGATTTGAGCTGTATATCGGGGGAGTAGAGATAGCGAATGGTTTTTCGGAATTAACGGATCCGGACGTGCAGAGACAAAGATTTACTGAAGAACTGGTTAAAATCAATGAGACAAACCGCCTGCAGGAGATGCCGGAAATCTTTTTAAAGGCCTTAAGAGACGTTCCTGATTGTGCGGGGATTGCCCTTGGCCTGGACCGTCTTTTGATGATTTGTACAGGTGCTGACTCCATCGTCGATGTTGTGCCATTTGTCGAGAATAACTTGTAAATCACTGTTTGTATTTTGTAATCAGATAGTATATTCTATATTTAGTGAAGTGGGTAAGGGTGTTTCTGCTCCCCGGGAACAGAGATAAATTCTTTGTCCGGAAGGAGAAGTGCTGTGAGTGATTGGCCGTAGACCGCCCCCGTATCAATACCGATTTTGTTTTTTTCAATATGGGGCGTTTTAAAAACCGTGTGGCCGAAAACGACTGGTTTGCCAAAATCAAATGAGGAGCGAATAAACTCGTTTCTTACCCAAAGGCACCAGTTTCTGGTTTGCTTGCTAATATGGACATCTGGCTGTAAGCCAGCATGTACATAATATGCATACGAGTCTTCCCAGAGTAATGATAGATTATAATAAAATGTAAGATGTTCAGGGGGGATGGCTGCTTTTGTTTCTTCCGGGGGAAGGTCGGGAGGGAGCCCGTAGCTTGTGAGGGTTTGACGGCCTCCGACTCGTAAAAACAGATTATCATCACGTCCTGAAAGATAATTAAGCAACATATACTCGTGATTGCCCAGCAGAGTGATAATTTTTGACCGTTTTTTTTTGAGTTCCAAGATGAGTTCAACGACTTTTTTAGAGTCAGGTCCCCGGTCAATATAGTCGCCGAGGAATATTATATTTTCTGAGCGCTTTTCGACATACTTGAGAAGTTGAACAAGAGAAGTATAACAACCATGTATATCGCCAATTATGCAGGATGAAGTCATCTTTTCGCACAGGTTTGTGAAAATGGAAAATTACCATTAATGATAAACAAATGGTAAGAAAGAAGAAAGGAAAAAGAAAGGGAGTGGGGTG
>QNYF01000201.1 GCA_003978695.1 Desulfobulbus sp.
AGAATCACAAAGATGCTTCCACGTATCCAGCAGAATTCCCGGCCGCTTCTCGACTTCATCCTGCAGGGAGTGCATATACTGTGCTTCATCGTGGTGCAGCAGGCCAAGTGCGAGGGTCAACTCTGCGAGAAAACGGGCGATAAATTCCTCAAGATCCACAGGAGAACCAAGCGCTCCGGCAAGGCTGGCAGAGAACTGATCCAGTTCAGCAGGGAAAACAAAATTATTGACATTTATCCCGATTCCCAACAGGTGAAAACGCTCTCCCCGGCTGCTGAGAAACGTCTGGCACAGTATGCCACCTATTTTTTGGGGGCCAAGAAGAATATCATTGACCCATTTCAGGCGGGCATCCAGCCGATAGCTGTTGAGGGTACGACAACCGGCAAGCCCCACGGCAAAGGGCAGCAGGCGTGTGAATTCGGGCAGCAAGATATCCGGCCAGACTATAGCCAGCCAGGCGCCCCCGGCCGGCGCATGCCAGCGGCGGTCAAATCGGCCGGTTGAACGGTTTAAGGAATCCGCCACAACAACCGTACCCGCAGCCAGAGTTTCACCCCTATCCTCTGCCTCAAGGATCAACTCCTGCAGCCGGCACATACACCGGTCAAGACGGGAGTGATGTTCGAGATATGTCCCGACAGGTGCGCCGTAACGATATATTTTCTGAAGAGTGTGTGTTGATAAAGCGGGGAAATCAAGTTCGGCCAGATACGTACGCCGGTATGAACTGATATACTCTGGAGAAAGGGGCAAAACGTCAGCAGGCGGACTACTCCCACTCCGCCTTAACCCGGGTTATGACTTTCTGCACCAGTGGGAGCTTATCCTCGGGGCAAACACCAATAAGCGGCTGGCCTATATCAACGCTGTCACCAGGTTTAAAATAGACAGAGTGAATAATCCCCGGATCGCCGGTATAATACACAGGAGTATCGCGTTTCATAAGCGACATGGTGATAATTTCATCACCGGGCTGGATAAACACTGAACGGGCACCTTTTTGCTCAATCCGTGCCTGAATATCCATAGCAAAATAGTAGCGGGCACGTTCCGGGGCCTCAAAGAGAAATAAAACTTCCTGAAGAATGGCCTCAATGATCTCTTTTTTCTTAAGAGGATGACGGATAGTGAGCAGTTTTTCGCCTGCCTCAACAAATTGCCCTTCCAGCTCATGCTGAATTGAGTCAACAATTCCGTTTGTTGGCGAGTTGACCTTTTTAGGATTCCGTTCGCGGTTAATCTCGTACAGAGCAGTACCTGGAATATGGTTCCATTCGCCGGAAACGCCCTCGACTTCGGCATTTTCCTCAGTCAAAAAACGAACCACCCCGGTGTGAATGGCATGCATATCGACATAATCAAAAGGATCTGAACGATACCGGGTGATTATCTCATCAAAATGTATTTCCTGAGACGACATAATATGTATAACGGACCAACTTGAGTAAAATGGTTTCCCTTAAGGGAGCAGTAAAAAATGCTGACAAAGTTTGAACTCTTCAGGAGTGCCTAAGATTCGGAATCTACGCTTACCTGTTCATTTAAGGCTGTGAAGCGTGTGCTGCTTACGCAGGCTTAAACCGACGAAGAGGTAAGCGTAGACTCCGTGAGGTGCTCCTGAAGAGTTACCAAAGTTTTATACTTTCAGTTTGACAAGATAGCAAGGCTATTTTACAGATGAGGGACAACGTTTACCCCAAAAAAACGGAACCGGAAAATGACCAGTGACCGCCTGTACAGCAACGGCAGAATAGCAGAAGATTTCACATTTAATGATTCTGTCGCAGAAGTTTTTGACGACATGCTCGACCGGTCAATCCCCTTTTACCAGACCGTTATAGAACTCACGGCTGCCCTGATCCGCCAACTGGCCGCACCTGGAAGCAGGGTATATGACCTTGGTTGCTCCACCGGCACCACGCTGCTGGTATTAAGCCGGTTGCTTGCAGACATGGATCTCCATTTTACAGGTATTGACAATGCACCGGCCATGATTGCCAAAGCCCGTCGCAAGGTGGAGATGTACGGGAAAAGTGCTGTTATTGAATTCCGCACCGCCGATATCACGCAGGTGGAACTGCCGGGAGCAGACATCATTGTCTGCAACTATACCATGCAGTTCATCCGCCCTCCACGCAGACAGGAATTCATCCGCAGGCTCCATGAAAGCCTTGAAAAAGGAGGGATGTTGATTATAAGCGAGAAAGTCATCAGCCCGAACGCAAGGTTGAACCGCAAATATATTGACCTCTATTATGATTTTAAAAGAAAACAGGGATATTCAGAACTTGAAATTGCCGCCAAACGGGAAGCTTTGGAGAATATCCTTATTCCATTTTCTGTTCAGGAAAACAAAGACCTGCTTACTGATGCCGGATTCGACGAAGTGGAATCATTTTTCCAGTGGATCAACTTTGCCTCTTTCCTTGCGCTGAAAGTGAACAGATGATCAACTACCTTCAGCACTTCCCATCGGCAGATCAACAGGCGATACAGGAAATTCATCTCCAGAAAAAGGCCTGGATTTCGCAACCGAAAAAAGGATTCCTCCGCTATCGGGAACCATGGGAGCGTGTCAGCCATTTGCGGGCCACTGACCTTGACTTCACAGCAGATGTGGTCAAAATCGGCAGTCGTAAAGATATCAGCGATGAAGAGCACGCCAGGGTGTATGAGCTTTTACGTAACTTCATGCCCTGGCGCAAAGGGCCTTTTTCCGTCTTTGATATTGCAATTAATTCGGAATGGCAGAGCCAGCGAAAATGGAACCGGCTGCTCCCTGAAATCCCTGACATGCGGGGTAAGATAATTGCAGATATCGGCTGTAATAACGGCTATTATATGTTCAGAATGGCAGCCCATTCACCACGCTTTGTCCTCGGATTTGAGCCCTATGTGCAGCATTACTTTACCTTTTCCGCGCTTCATTCCTTTGCCGGACTGGACAATCTCGCCGTTGACCTGCTGGGCATTGAACATCTGCCTCTTTTTCCCGCTTGTTTTGATATTATCTTCTGTCTGGGCATTTTAT
>QNYF01000209.1 GCA_003978695.1 Desulfobulbus sp.
ATCGATAAAAAAATCCTTCCCAAGCGAATTAATCACAAGGCGACTTTTCTGGTATCGGCCACCAATACGAAGGGCAAGTTCTCTTAAGTTGCGTGTTGCCACCTTTTTTTCCAGCCGGTCAATAAACTCGGCCTGATCAGGTTCAAGCTCAGCTTTTGTTTTCAATGATGGTGTAAGTCGGGAAATAACTCGCTGATCAAGTAATGGACAGTCACCAAGTTTGCTGCTCCCTGCAACTACAGCGGTGGCAAAAGCAAAACAGGAGGGTAAATGGCATCGGCCACAGTTACTCTTTTCCAGAACCCGGTGAACTTCCAAAGGTGTAAGGAATTTAGGGGGCATCGGGGAAATAAACCAAAAAATACGACTGGACGGCGCTCTACAGGAAGAGGCGCACACATAAAAAAAGCGGCTGCAAAAATACAGCCGCTTTCCAAAACTTCAACTGAACGCAACAACGACCAGGCACAGTTGCGATTCAGGGGAGTAAGTTATACTTCTGTTACAGTTATAGCACCTTCAGGACAAACCTCTACACAGGTCTCACAACCAAGACACTCGTCCATCTCAACCGGTTCAGATTTACCATCAACAAGCTCAAGAACTGATGCAGGGCAATTGTTCACACACTCCTCACAACCGGTACACGCATCTTTATCTACGACTACTTCAAACATGATTTTCTCCTTGTTTTGGGGGCAGGCAAACTGCCGTTCAATAAAAAAGCTTCGCTTATTACCTTAAATTGTTGATGACAAGATAATCTCAAATCTGAGCCTGTCAACGATTTTTTCCCTCATATGCAGGATGATAAGACATGTAAAACTCGTCCCGCAGATACCATTACCGCTATTTCTCTTATTCTTTACTCATCCTCTTCAGCAAAAACGAGAGCTGCGCCGGTAGACAGGGCCTCAGCGGTTTTTTTCCGGGCAGACGTCAGAATCCTCTGCACGGTGCCCCGGGAAACACCCATTCTTTCACCAGCCTGTTCCTGAAACAATCCCTCATAATCACAGAGTTTCAGTGCCTCAAGTTCATCACGATAAAGCGTTATCTGCCTGAGGTTAACCAGAGATATGCCAGTCGGTTTAAATGCCCTGCCGCAGAATTTTCCTTCGCAACGTCTTTGTTTTTTAGGTCGAGGAGACATATCTTTTTGTTATCATTTTTTTCTCAAGCAAACAAGCAATTACCAGTAAAAAAGTTCAAACGCACATAAACAGACAAAACATGACACATTGTAAGACTACAACGATGTGGGATACTTTTCAAGGAATCAGCTGTGAAAATACGCACCGTTTCCTGAATCACTATCAACTGATCGTTCTCCACAGATGAAGCAAATACCTTTTTCCCGCAATGGTGCTTTATCTTTTCAGATTTTCAATCAAACATCAGTATAATCCGGAGAATCATGGACAACAGCATACGTATGGAGTTATTATATTGGTAACTGTTCAGGTAGTATCACGACTTTGGCGTAACGTGTAGTCTGTAACTATTCAGATGTACCCCATATTGTGCGGCAAGCAGGCCAACGAACTATAACAGCAAAGCGGTTCAACCTATGTGAGTCAGCCTGATTGTCGCAGGTAAACCACGACTCCGAGATGGGCTGCAGCTGAATAGTTACACATAAATAAACAAAAAGATCTCGGAGCAAACCTATAACACATAATTGCCAGATACGGTCCCCCCCCAAAAAAAAACACCGTAAGGCAACTTTTTTTCTATGAAATCTAAAACCCTTTACCACTTTTTTTTAATATCCTTTCTGAGCTGCCTTGTGCTGCTTTCACCTGTTCAGGCGGCAGAAGATAAAGACCCAACCATTGAGGAAATTGTCTTAACCACCTCAAGTTCTGAGCTTCTACTCTTTGCCACTGTAGAAAACAGCTTTACGGATACAATGCTTGAGGGGGTCCGTAATGGCATTCCCATTACTTTTCGCTTTACCATCATACTGGACAAAATTCGCTCTGCCTGGTTTGACCTTTCTCTTTTTGAGGAGACCATCAACCACACCCTGCGGTATGATGCGGTTAAGCAGACATATCAAATTGATTTTTCCGAAAAAAACAGGTCACAATTAACCCGGTCCGTAGAAACAGCCAAACAGCTCATGTCTGATCTTAACGGAATACAAATTATAGCCCTGAAAAAATTGCACCCTGATGCCCGCTACGCTCTGCAAATAAAAGCGACTCTGGTTGAAAACACTCTCCCCCTGGGAATTCATTACCTGCTTCCCTTTACATCACTCTGGAACTTTGAGACTGACTGGCGTACCGTTGAATTCCGGTACTGATATTATGACTCTCAGATCACACCACCTCCCATCTGATGTTAAACGCTGAACAGCGAAAAAAAAAGCAGCGGCTCATCCGGTATGTTATCGGCTTTTGCCTGCTCCTTATTCCTCTCCTTGCCTATCTCCAGAAAGGCCTGCTCAAAGGTGATTTCAACCTCCCTATTTCCAGTACAGTCCTGATTTTTGCCCTGATAAATATTAACGGATTGTTGCTGCTGCTCATGCTCTACCTGGTCCTTCGCAACCTGGTTGAGCTTATTTATGAACGTAAACAAAAGATTCTGGGTTCCCGTCTGCGAACCAAACTCGTCATTTCCTTTGTCTCTCTTTCGATGATTCCTACAATCATCCTGTTTCTCATTGCCCTTCGTTTTGTTTCCACGTCAATGGATTATTGGTTTAACACCAATGTGGAGGATTCTCTCCAGGCCTCCTTAAAACTTGCCCAGACCATTTTTCACGACACTGAGAAACGGGCCGAAAACATGGGAATTCACCTGGCAAGACTCCTGGAGAACGGTGATATTGACATTAACAACACCGTTGAGCTCTATCAGCTCTTCAACAGGACGCTGTCCATTGCTCCTCCCGGAGCTCCGGACTCCCTGGCCATTATCGGGCCTCATCTCAAAAAAACTGTGTCAGCCAAAGGAGTCCGCCTGACCTCGGTATCAATCCCTGAGGTCCCTACTGAGGCTATCAGA
>QNYF01000142.1 GCA_003978695.1 Desulfobulbus sp.
TCAACGGTCAACTGACCTTAAAAGAGCTGCCTTATATAATCCAGTGGGATGCCGGCAAATGCACCCGCTGCGGCCAATGTACTACAGTCTGCCCACAGAAAGCGATTGAACCGTCGGTGATGGTACAGCGGGTGGTAACCTCTGAAGGCCCCATGCCCCTGCCCCAAAGCGTCCGGCAGGTCGGTCAGGGCATCATGGTAGGCCAGATACTGTAATTTTTCTTTGGCCTGTTTCAAAAAGATCTCTCTTTGCAGCTTCGGTCATTACAGCGCATGTTTTAGCTGTTTCCGGTTGATCATTCAGTCAAATTTTGCTAGCGTTCAGGCTTTGCGAAGAAAAGTATGTATACCCCTGCTGCCCTTTTCGGGTGTCAGGTGAAAATTCTCCCTATATGTTTTTGTTCTAAAAAGTCGCTGCAGGAGATTACTCTTTCATGCCAAAGTTTATAGTTGCGTACGTTAAATATGTCGACTACGTCTCAACCAAGCTTGGCCGGCTGGCCATGTACACCATCTTCATTATGACCGGGGTGCTGTTGCTTGGTTCGATTACCAGGAATATTCTCAACATGCCCTTATCCTGGACAGTGGAAATGGCTCAATTTATTCTGACCGGGTATTATTTTATCGGCGGAGCATATTCCATGCAGCTCAAAGAGCACGTGCGAATGGATTTGCTCTATGACCACTGGTCAATAAAGACCAGGGCCAAAGTCGATATGGTCACCAATTTTTTTCTTTTCTTTTACCTGATAACCCTGTTCATCGGGTCCATTTCCAGCACCATGTATGCCATTGAGTATGGTCAGCGTAATTTTTCCCAGTGGAACCCCTCAATGATTCCTATCAAAATTATCATGGTCATTGGAATTCTTTTAATGCTTTTACAGACTATTTCGACATTTTTTAAGGATATGGCCACAGCCAGGGGAATTGAAATCTCATGAGTCATGAAATGATAGCCCTCAGTATGTTTGGGGGAATGCTGGTCATGCTGCTGACTGGCCAGCGTGTTTTTGCAGCAATTGGTTTTGTTTCTGCCACTGCAGCCCTGTTACTGTATGGAAACGGCGCCATTGAAATGCCTTTTAACGCAGCATTTAAGCTCTTTAACTGGTATCCCATGCTCACCCTGCCCATGTTTATTTACATGGGGTATATTTTGTCAGAATCCGGAGTAGCTGATGACCTGTACGGGATGTTCCATGTCTGGTTTGGCCCTTTACGTGGTGGACTTGCCATCGGTACCATCGGGCTGATGGTGGTCATTTCCGCCATGAACGGCTTGAGTGTTGCCGGCATGGCCATTGGGGCAACCATTGCCTTGCCGGAAATGCTCAGGCGTGGTTATGACAAGGTCATGATTACGGGTGTTGTCCAGGCGGGAAGTTCACTTGGTATCCTGGTGCCGCCCAGTGTGGTGCTTGTACTTTATGGTATGATTGCCCGCCAGCCTGTTGGACGTCTCTGGCTGGCTGGTGTTATTCCCGGTCTGATGATGGCTGGTTTGTTTATTCTTTATATTGTTGTACGCTGTAAGTTGCAGCCCGAACTTGCTCCGCTTGTGAGCAAGGAAGAGCTGGACATGCCTTTTTCAGAAAAACTCAAGCTGCTCAAGGCGGGTATTATTCCTTTTCTGATTTTCTTTTTTATGACAGGCCTGTTTTTAATGGGCATAACCAGTCTGGTGGAGAGTTCAGCCGTAGGTGCAACAGCCGCTACTCTTGCAGCCCTTCACAGGAGAACCCTTACCCGCCAGGTCATGGAGGATACCCTCAGGCAGACCCTGGGAATATCCTGTATGTTTATGTGGATCATTCTTGCAGCACTCTGTTTCGGGGCTGTATTTGATGGTATTGGTGCTGTTCGGGCGATTGAGTCGCTCTTTATTACCAAGTGGGAGTTGACTCCATGGGAGATTCTGGCCATGATGCAGCTTTCTTATATCGTCATGGGGATGTTTCTTGATGATACGGCAATGCTTGTTATTGTTGCGCCGCTCTATGTACCGCTTGTTGTTCATCTTGGTTTTAATCCTATCTGGTATGGCGTATTATATACCATTACCTGTCAGATAGCCTATATGACCCCGCCTTTTGGCTATAACCTGTTTTTGATGCGGGCCATGGCACCACCGGAAATTACCCTTCCTGATATTTATCGTTCCATTGTACCTTTTGTGCTGGTTATGACCTTTACCCTAGTGTTAATAATGATTTTTCCGCAGATTGCACTCTGGCTCCCGGATATGGTCTACGCGCGTTGATTTCTGTTTGACTGTATCCCTGCAGTTCGTTGAAAAAGTTTATCAACCCCCCCAACAGGAGATCAATTATGACAGATGAAAAAAAAGTGACTGAACAGGAAAGTGAGGTGCAAAACAGTGGCCGCCGCGATTTTATTAAAAAGGCGGGAGCTGTTACAGCCGGTGCTGTGGCTGCTTCGACATTTTCTCAGGCCTCGTATGTCTATGCGGCTTCAAATCCCATTAAGTGGCGCCTGCAGTCCTATTCTGGTGCGCCCCTTGGTGCCCACGTTGTCAAACCACAGATAGAAGCATTTAACCGGGCAGCCCATGGTCAGATGGAAATTGAGCTCTATTATGCCGATCAGCTTGTTGCCACTGGTGAGCTGTTCCGAGCCATGCAAAACGGTATGATTGATGCCGTGCAGAGTGATGATGCCAGCATGGCTTCACCTGTTGATATCAGTGTTTTTGGTGGATATTTTCCTTTTAACAGCCGCTACAGTCTTGATATTCCTGTAATGTTTAAGTACTACGGACTTGATGAAATATGGAAGGAAGCATATGGAGAAGTAAGAAACGTGGAATGGCTGGGGGCCGGAGCCTGGGATCCGCTGCATATTTTCACTAAAAAGCCTATCCGCAGCCTGGCCGACATGAAAGGCAAACGGGTGTTTGGCGTGCCTACAGCCGGTAAGTTTCTTTCCCGTTATGGCCTTGTTCCGGTGACTCTGCCCTGGGATGAC
>QNYF01000116.1 GCA_003978695.1 Desulfobulbus sp.
CAGCTGTCTGTCAGGGTAAGCCGCTACGGCCGCCGCAAATGACTATATAAAAGAGGTGTTTACCATGGGAAAAGAAGACCTGGTATCAAACAATCCATTACGGGCTCTTGGCCTTGAAAAAGAAGGTGGTGCTACAGGCCGCCGTGTAGGCCTGATCATGGCCCGGGCAGGGCTTGGCAAGACAGCAATTCTCGTTCAGATAGCCATGGATTCCATGCTTCGTGACAACAATGTACTGCATGTGGCCATTGGTGAAGGCGTGGAAAAAACCAGAGCCTGGTACGATGATATTCTTGATCTGATGAATCAGGAAAAGAAGGTTGAGAATTTCCAGCAGTTGGTTGATGAAGTCATGAAGAATCGTATGATTATGACTTTTAAAGAATCTGCCTTCAGCAGACCTCGTCTTGAGGAGCGTCTCAACGATTTGATTCTGCAGGACATTTTTAAGCCGAATTGTCTTGTCATTGACGGGTTCGATTTTGAAGATGCCAAACGTGAGGATCTGGAGGATATCAAAGATCTTCTTGACGCCATGAGCATGCAGGCCTGGTTTTCTGCTGTCAGTCATCGTAACGATGACCGTGTATCCCCAACAGGTGTTCCCGCCCCCTGCAATGAGATTGACGATCTCTTTGATACCGTGGTTCTGCTCAAGCCTGAGCAGGAAATGATTCAGCTTGATATCATCAGAAATAACGGTGAAACCGTAGAGGATACCGGTGGCCTGGCTCTTGATCCAACCACAATGATGGTGAAGAAAGGTTGATCACCGGGCAAGAGTTAACGTGTGGAACGGGTAATTCTTTTCTGCACGTTTTTAGTTCAAGTTCGTTTATCCCGGCCTGAGCATTATGCGTTTCCGACCCTGCATAGACCTGCATGACGGCAGAGTAAAGCAGATAGTCGGCTCCACTCTGCAGGATGCAGATTCCACCACCCTGCAAACAAATTTTTCATCAGATTTTCTCCCTTCTCATTACGCCCGGATGTACCAGCGGGATAACCTTGTCGGCGGCCATGTTATAATGCTTGGTCCCGGCAATGAAAAAGCTGCGGCCGATGCCCTTGCCGGATGGCCTGGTGGGTTGCAGCTGGGTGGCGGCATTACTCTTGAAAATGCCGGTCGCTGGCTGGATGCCGGTGCTTCCCATGTCATTGTTACGTCCTATGTGTTTCACGACGGTTTTTTGGATGATTCACGCCTGGAGCAGCTGCGACGTCTTACCGGCAGGGAGAGACTTGTCCTTGATTTAAGCTGCCGCTGGCGTGGTGATGGCTATTATGTGGTTACTGACCGCTGGCAGCATTTCACGGAATTACGGATAAGCCGTTTTGTCCTTGCCGAACTTGCCAACAGTTGTGACGAGTTTTTAATTCATGCTGTTGATGTTGAAGGGCAATGTATGGGTGTTGACAAACGACTGATTGAACTGCTGGCCGCAGACGCCACCATTCCAATAACTTACGCAGGCGGTGTGGGATCAATGGCAGATATGCACCTTATTCGCAAGGTGGGGCAGGGGAAACTTGACGCCACTGTAGGAAGCGCACTTGATATTTTTGGAGGATCAGGTTGCAGCTATGATGAGGTTGTAGCCTTTCATCGTCAGGAAAACAGTTGATGGATTCTTCGGAAATTACCCGGGAACTCAACCCTGACCTGGAGGAAATCAAACTGTTTGTCCCGCCTGACAGGTACCGCGCTTTCCAGCGGTGTGTCTGGATTCTGGTGCATGAAACCGGACGAACTCAGCTTGAGGTGATGCGGGAAGTCGTTGAGGATTTTCTCATCAAGCATAAGTGTTGACTCTTGTACCTGAGGCAATGCCAAAAAATTCGTAACTGTTCAGGAGCACCTCACGGAGTCTACGCTTACCTCTTCGTCCATTTAAGCCTGCGTAAGTAGCACAAGTACGCTTCACAGGCTTAAATGAACAGGTAAGGTAAGCGTAGACTCCGAATCTAAGGCACTCCTGAACAGTTACAGTACGGTGGTTCTGCAGGTTTTTCGCACCCAGCTGAACAGTTACAAAATTTCGGAGAATGTTTTATGAAGGTATTCACAGTGGATTGTCGGGGGCTGGAATGTCCGCAGCCGGTCATCCAGACCAAAGACGCTCTTGACCAGGGGCATCATCTGCTTGAAGTGATTGTTGATAATGAGGCCTCAAAGGGCAATGTTACCCGTTTTGCTCGAAGCAGGAAGTGTGAAGTTACGATAAGTGAGTTCAATGATGGCAGTTATAAACTCCTGCTGAAGGCAGACGGAAATATTTCAGATCAGAAATTTGACGCTGAGGAATACAACTGTCCGTTACCTTCAGGAGATGGCCTTGTGTACGTTGTTTCGTCAGCTTCAATGGGGCGGGGCAGTGATGAACTGGGCTGGGCTTTGTTGCAGACCTACATCCAGACTATCAAAGACGTGGACCCTTTGCCGGCAAAGATTTTGTTTTATAATGAGGGCGTCCGCCTGGTAGCGGAAGAATCCGGTGCTCTGGAGGCTCTGCGGGGCTTGCAAAGCAATGGAGTTGAAATATTAGCCTGTGGCACCTGCCTCGATTATTTCAAACTGACTTCAGCCATCAAGGTCGGTCAGATTTCCAATATGTATGATATCATGAGCAGCGTTAACAATGCTGGCAAGGTTGTCAGCCCTTTCTAGTGCCCGTCCATAACTGGCTTTTCGTCCGATTTCTGCGTCGCTACGAAAAATAAAATGCTCACATATATCTAATATGCTGCGCTTTTATTTTTCTATGTTCCTTGAACTCGAACGAAAATTCTCATTTATGGACAGACACTTTCTAATCTTTTCAGCAGCAGCCATTGAATCATGGCATCATTTCAGGGATCTGCCTGTTTACTTCCTTGCCGGTGCATGGTAAGGGAGAGCCTGTTGTTTCTTTCGAAGGTTCAATGGGTTAACCCGGTGAACCATGCAGGCGGCCAATGCCGCTGCCGCAAAATGGT
>QNYF01000082.1 GCA_003978695.1 Desulfobulbus sp.
AAATTTGTCACCTCCCGACATCTCGAGGAAAGACTCAACCGGGAAACTCTTGCCGATGTGGCATTAAGGGTTGAACCGCTCACCGAGGCTGTGGGCTTTGAGGTTTCCGGGCGGGGTGAGTTACACCTTTCCATCCTGATAGAAAAGATGCGCAGGGAAGGGTATGAATTTCAGGTGACCCGTCCCCATGTTATTATGCGGGAGGAAGGCGGAAAAACCATTGAACCTTATGAGGAGTTAACCGTCGATGTTGACGAACAGTATCAGGGGGTTGTTATAGAAAAGCTGGGTAAACTCAAAGGAGTGCTCATGGACATGCAGGTCACCAACGAGATGTCCCGCATGGTGTTCAAGGTTCCTACCCGTGGTCTGCTTGGCTATCGCTCCGAATTTATGACTGATACGCGGGGAATGGGCGTGATGAACTATGTCTTTTCCGAATGGGGACCACACGCCGGTGATTTACAGGGCCGTCAGAATGGAGCAATGATTGTGAAAGAAAACTGTACCAGTGTGGCTTATGCACTGTTTAATCTTCAGGATCGTGGTACGTTGTTCATTGGACCCGGGGAGGACTTGTATAAAGGACAGATTATAGGTGAGAACTGTCGTCCGGCAGATCTGGTGGTTAACCCGGCAAAGGGTAAGAAACTGACCAATATGCGCGCTTCCGGCTCTGATGAGGCGGTTATTCTTACGCCACCTCTTGAAATGAGCCTTGAAGACTGCATTTCCTATATTGAAGACGATGAACTGGTGGAAATTACACCGAAAAAAATACGTTTGCGCAAACGTAAAGACGCAAAAATCCGGGCTTGATCAATTTTCCTGCACAAGGGAGTCGTGACATAATATGAAGGAACTCCTTTTTATCGGCATTGCTATCGTCTGCGGGATCAGCGCCTTTGCTCTGATCCTCAGACGCTATGGCAGCGACTGCATCCCCTGACTGCTTATGTACAGCTCCATAGGTGTGGGGCTCGGTGTGTATGTGGTCTTAAAAGCAGTCTTTTGATTTTTTTGTAACTCTTCAGGTAGCCCCACGTTATGCCAAAGTCGTGGTGCTACCTGAAGAGTTACGTCTTTAGTATTTTCCTGTGAAATAATCGTCCACTATCTGCTGGTGGTCGAAGACAAGCTCGGGAAGGCTCTCTCTGCTGAAAACCTGTGCCTGCAGGGCGTCATCTGCTCCGCATGGTATCCCTTTCGCCTGTGCAATGAACACTGTTGAGGCTGTGTGCTGGCGCTGGTCCCGATCCGGATTCGAGTAGGTGTGAAACTGGCGGATAAGGGTAACCTCCAGACCGGTTTCTTCGGCAGCCTCCCGGACAGCAGCATGTTCAAAACTCTCTCCATAATCAACAAATCCACCCGGCAGAGCCCAGCCCAGGGGTGGGTTTTTACGTTCAATGAGCACTATCCCCCCATCGAGTTCAATCAGGATGTCAACAGTGGGTACCGGGTTTTTATAGACCGGGATCTCGCTTAAGCAGACTGGGCATTGCATGGTCATTCTGTCTCTTTTTTTATAAACAAAGTGATCTGATATCCTGCCAGGACCGTACTACAGGAAGCTGATGCCTGTTTTCATTCCATGGCTGGTCAAAGACGATGGGGTTGATTCCGCAACGGCTTAACTGAACGCAGGTTTCTGCCCGGTCATCTATAAAATACTGCAGTTGCTGCTGCTGGATATGGTGTGATTTGCTGTCGTGTTCTCCCATGGCAATGACCTTGATTCCGGGCAGGGTCGAGGGCGGAAAGACATGTGCAAGCCAGTCATGAACAGGAGCGGCCAGGGATCTGGCCGTAATAACTGTGACCGTGTTCTTTTCTGTCAGCTCGCCTATGACCTCAACAGCGCCGGGCATGGGTTTCAGGCCTGTACCAATGGAGTCAAGCTGAAGGCTTGTAAAAATAGCGTCCGCCGTTTTTTTTGGTATATCAAGGCATTGCTCGACCTCAAAGTTAGTGATCTCTTCCCGGAGGATACCGCAGTACCCGTGTTCTTCACAGGCAAGGCGGATAAAACTTTCAGCGGTATCAGCGATCACTCCATCAAAATCGAAGCCGAGCAGGCCAGGATCAATTGTTTTACCAGGCACGATTATTTAACAACCGCGTCCTCAATAATGGCATCGTATCTGTATCCGGCGCCAAAATCTTTATCGGCATGGAGTGTGCCCTCGATGATGATGACAGAGCCTTTTGCAGGAGCTGCCATGGTTGTCACGACCAGATCATGGGTGTTTTTCATGGGGTTGCCTGTACCGTCCTGCAGATGAACCCAGTTTTTGCCCATGATCATTTTGGAAACCTTCATGACTTTTCCGCGCACCTGAACAGTTTGATTGTTCAGCTCTTTGGCGCTGGTAAAACAATCAGCTACAGTGTGTCCATTTTTTCCTGGGGCTTTGTCCACTGTAATTTCAGCTGCCGGGACAATCGCGGTGCTTGATCCTCCCGATTGCTGAGCTGCAGACGCACCTCCCATGCTCCCGCCCATCATGCCGCCGGCATGCGGATTTACGCCACCTGATTCGGCCTGTAGAGCAGCATCAAAGCTGCTGCCTGCACCCATGCCGCCAGCGGCTTTGTGGCCTGGGACAGCACCCTTTTTTGACCCGGCAAGTCCCGGGGAAAAAATGATAACATCAAAATTTTTTTTCAGTGTTTTTGACTGAAAATCAGACATGATCATTCCTGGAGCTGCGGTAACTTCCTGCCCTTTTGTTACCTTTGTCTGGGGGATTGCCACCCACACCCTACCCTGGTTGCTTTCAAGCTGCAGATAGGTGTACCCGGCAGCGTCCATGGTTTCAAGAATCTTGCCTTTGATTGCTTTGCCGTTTAAATCAGCTGCGGCAACAGGGGCCTGTTTGGCCTCGTCAGCAAGAACTGGTCCTGAAAACAGCAGGCCAAGGGCCAGAACGGCCGGGAGATACAATTTGATTTTCATGGTTTTCTCCTTGTA
>QNYF01000028.1 GCA_003978695.1 Desulfobulbus sp.
GCAAGCTCATTGTTCACATCAACGGTTCCGCCTGTGCCGCCGCCTGATCCGCCGGTGCTGCTGCAGTCTGAGCCGGTCAAAGACGTTGAAACAGCAACAAAGACAGCGTTGCTGACCTTGGAGCCGTCATGCCCCATCCATTTGTTATTGTTACAGTTGACTTTACTGCGCCTGTCTCCGTGACAGTTGAGACAGGTGGTGGCAAGCTCATTGTTCACATCAACGGTTCCGCCTGTGCCGCCGCCTGAACCACCGCCACTGTAGCCGGGCGTACCTTTATGGGGCGGTACCATCCAGATGTTACTCTTGCCGTTATGACAGACATCACATTTACCAATGGCCCGACTGTCACCCTGCAGCCTCTGGTTCTGATCATTTTCCTTGGCCAGGGTCGAGGGTGAAAGTCCATGCGGGGTGCCGTGGCAGGTGGAACAGAGGACTTTATCCTCATGTCCCATGCTGTTTAAAAAGCTGCCGCCAAAGACATGCTGGTACCCTTTGCCTTCTGCGGTATTGTAATGACAATCCTCACATTTGGGCAGAGTTTCAGCCGACCAGGGTTTTTTCAGTTGATTCTGGGCGATGCGCTGGTTGAGATCACCATGGCAGTCCGTACACCACAGCCCTTTTGTTTTATGTTGACCGCGAAAACAGTTAACACCATTACCAGGATGACATTGATAGCAGTTTTTGGCAATATCAGGGTCGTATTGCGCCACTGCCGAACTTTCGGCATGGAACTTATGGACAACCTCTGAAAATGTTTTGTCGGATGTCTTATATCCGGGAATGCCGGGAGGTGTGGTTTCACCCATAGCCGGATCAAGATGGCACTGGGAACAGCGGATAGGTCCGCCGATACCGTCGCCGTCCGGATCGATTTTGGAAATATCTATTCCTGAGCCGTTCTGCTGATGCAGCATACCCATGACTTCAAAGGAATCCCTCGGTGTACCTGGACGACCATGGTCTTTTGCAACCTGCAGATGACAGTTACAGCAACCGCCGAAGGCAACGGGAACAACCGTACTGGTCGAGGCCAGCAGCTCGTTGCTGTTTTGATCATAAACGTCGACAACCGCTGTCAGGTACGGATTTCTTTTAGCTCCGTTAACCGGATCAATGGGATCATTTTCCACACCGTTGGGATCAAGGGCTGGAAACGCAGGAATACCGGTTATCTCCCACCATCCTTTCTTGGCATCCATTTTGCCACTCAGTGTCGCTCCGGTCAGGCCATGAATACGGCCATCATTTCCGAGAAAATCAGTGCCTGGAAAAAGTTTGGGGCCAAACTCGATCCACCCCTTGAAATAAGGATCATTCTGTAAACTCTCGTCAGTATTCTCCACTATCCGGTATTCGACCCGGATATCATTTGGATCTGAAAGTACATCGGGATTTTCTCCCTTTCTCTCAAAGACCTGCGCACGCAGGGTGTTAAAAGGGGGGAGAACAACGAAGGTTTCAGCTGTCGGGCAGGTACAGTGCATACCAAGATCATTCGTAGCTATAACAACTATATCCCTTGAGGGGGTTCCGTTGCCACCTCCGGTTGATCCACCACCGCCCCCGGTAGAACCTCCTCCGGTCGAGCCACCGCCATTGTCCGAACAGGCAAAACCAGCGCCGTCACCGTTCTTAACCTTGACACTCTTGGCTGACGTGGCTCCTGAGCTTGAATCAACGGTCAGGATCTGTGCGTAACAGACCGGTTTTACTTTGAGTTCATAACGGTTTTTCTTCTCTTTATACTCCATCTGATAATCAGTACCGCCGTAGTGAGCGGTCAACGTCTGTCGACCACTTCCCTCGGTGGCCTTCACCTTGAGTTTCTGCTTGGCCTGATCCCACTCGGCCTTGTTGATTCTCAGTGTTCCATTGTCGTTGCTTTCGTCATCTGCAAAGGTACCTCCCGTCAGCAGAAAGGGAAACAACAGCAGAACAAAAATAACCAGTAATCCTCGTTTCATACATGCTCCTTTGTTATATAATGTACATTGCTACCTGTTGAATGGTCATAGTTGAGTCAATCTGTAACGTCATCACCTCCTGTACAAAAAAATCCTGGATCTTCGAATATCGAAAAAACGAATCTAAGGCACTGCTGAACGGTTGCTTATATTTAATAACTTTTGTCGCCACATGGTGACACAGACAGTGCTTTTTGATTGGCAGATGCTCTGTTGCAGACAGGTACAACTGCATTGCCATGGCGGTCGTGTACGCCTCATTTATGGACAGAAACCTCGCCAGGGGCGACGATCTGAGATGTTTTTACCTGCTATTCTCAGCTTAAAACTCCCTGCCATTGTCCAGTAAAAAGCACACATCGTAGCACCTCTACCTATGGTGTTCAAGCAAATAACAGACCTGCTTTCAAAAAAAAAGCTATTGCATGGGCTCTGTTAACCGTTGTGGCACAAGCTATTATCTTGATTTGCCTGAAAGAATAACTGAAATGCTGAAGAATGGTTTTTAGACGGAGAATTATTTATAGATATGAGAATCGTGGTTACAGAAATGCTTTTGTATCTTGTATCTTGTATCTGTTGTCCTGCATGGGGGAAAGTGGGCAGTGGCCGCATTTTAATCCAATGATATTGGAATAAAGAGATGGCCTCTGTTGCGGGCTACTATTTTTTACTGGTTTACTTCCTGGTTTGGAAAAAGGACGATTATTGCGCTCTTGCTACCAGCGGGAGAAGGGTGTTTGGGCAAGACAAGCATTGAAATACCTGGGATCATCGCTGACCTCCCGTCCAATCCAGTCAGGTTTGTCAAAGGGTTGATTCTCTGTTGCAAGTTCTATCTCAGCAATAATCAGCCCTTTGTTTTCACCGAAAAATTCATCGACTTCCCAGTGAAATCCTTTATAGGGGATGGTGGTGCGGTTTTTTTCAATAAGCGGTTTTTGGCATAATTGTTGGAGCATCTCCTCTGCTTCAGTCACTGGAATTTTATATTCAT
>QNYF01000191.1 GCA_003978695.1 Desulfobulbus sp.
CCGTATGCGCAGGTCATCGGTAATATTGCCTGCCCCATCCATAGGCACGTTGAAATCCACCCGAATGAGCAGACGTTTTCCCGATATATCAAGTTCCCGAATTGTTTTCATGCTTCCTCCAGCAATTCGTTTATATCACAGTAACTCGTAACTATTCAGCTGCACCCCATCTTGCAACAATCAGGCCGCCTCACATAGGCGGGCTATAGTTCGTTGGCCTGCTTGCCACAATATGGGGCACATCTGAACAGTTACAGACCACACGTTATGCCATAGTCGTGGTGCTGCCTGAATAGTTACAGTAACTCTTCAGTTACAGGACGGTGGTTCTGCAAGTTCTTCGCACCAACTTGAAGAGTTACATGTCACATTGCATTACAACAGCCTCTTCCCTGGGATCACGATAATACCCGGGACGTTTCCCGATCCTGATAAATCCAAAACGTCTATAGCGCTCTGGCCACCTCATTGGACTGCCGAACTTCGAGAAAACAGACGGTCAATCCGGATTCTGCAAGGGTGTGTAATCCAGAGCGCATCAGGTTGCCGCCAACCCCCTTATGCCGTTGAACCGGTGATACAACCAAACGGAGCATTTCCGCTTCAGGAAAAGACACCCTGAAGGCAATATATCCTGCGCAGGATCCATCCAGCTCCGCAATAAATACCCGGCTGGCAGGATGACACAGTTCCGACTCAAGCTGCCCTGCGGACCAGGGAGGACTCATGCCCTCTCTTTCAACGGCCAGCATTGCTAACAGATCCCCAGCCTGTGCCTGCCGGACAATCACACCATCCGGTCTGCCACTGATACAGTTAAATCCCCGAGCATATTCGTGTAACTGCCCAGTTCATTGTCGTACCATCCGTAAATAACTGCCTGGGTCACCGGTACTTCAAGGATAGGCGGGACATCACCGGGGTTAAAATTGCACGTCTTGATCTGATCAAGGTTGACACTGATGGATGCTGTACGGGTATGTGTTTCAGTTGATTCAATAACCGCCGCAGCCTCGGGCGTTCCAACAATATCTGAGGAGACGTTCTGCCCTTCTGCATATTCCAGATACCGACTGGAAGCAGAGTACTCCTTGTAAATATTGTTAATCAGGTCACGCTTAATGGGCTTTGCAAGATCGTCCTGTAAATTAAGAACCAGGACAATCAACGAACCTGTCGCAGTCGGCACCCGAACAGACTCGGCAATAAAACCGATGGATTTCATCTCCGGAATCACCAGCGCCAGAGCCTTGGCGGCCCCTGTTGTGGTCAGGATTATGTTATTAATTATCGACCTGTTTTTACGCAAATCCGTCACCCCTGCCTTGGGTACACTGTCAAGCACTTTCTGGCTTCCTGTTGCCGCATGCACTGTCACCATGGAAGCAGACATCATCCGACCGGCACCAAAATGATCCATAAGAGGCTTAATCATGTACGAAAGGCAGGTCGTGGTACATGAGGCTGCCGAAATAATCGAATGCTGCTCGGGTTTATAATCGTCATCGTTGATCCCCATCACCGTTGTAATGGCATCATCAGGCATATCAATACCTTTTGATTTGATCTTAAACGGAGCGGAGACCATAACTTTTTCAGCTCCGGCCTGGAGATGTCCACGAACCGAGCCCCAGCCTGCCTCCGCATCTGCGGTCGGATCCTTAAAGACTCCCGTGGTGTCGACAACCATACGAACCCCGTTTTCCTGCCACTTGATGTCTTTGGGATTTCGGGCTTCACGTAACACGGTCACGGGAGTTCCGTTAATGGTCATCGTACCTGCGGCCTCATTTAAATTCTCAATAACCCGGCCGCCTTTATGACCGTGCAGATAGGTGGCAAGCCTGCCATAACTAGAATCTTTTTCTATGGTTGCGGCAATGTCTTCAATGCCCGTGCCAACCTGCCGTCCCAGGTTAACGACAATCTCTGAAAAATACTGTCGGGAAACATGATGCCAAAGCGAAAGTTTACCAATTCTGCCAAGGCCGTTGAGTCCAAGTTTCATTGTTTTTTATCTCCTTAAAAATAAGTCCTTTGCTCTACCCGGGATACTGCCATTGAGATTTCCCGCAGCCTGAAAAACGCAGGCGAACAGTAGAATAATAAATGTAGGGTATAAAACTCAAAATGAACATTTTTGTAACTATTCAGGTGAGTGTAAAAAAATTGTAGAACCACCGTCCTGTAACTGTTCAGGAGTGCCTTAAATGAACGAAGAGGTGAACGCAGACTCCGTGAGGTCCTCCTGAAGAGTTACACATTTTTAAAAATTATATTAGTATATACGAAATGAAGCCCTGCCGAAAGATTAAACCGATGCCTTAAATGAAATTTACCAATGCTTATTGAAAACGCTCGACAGCCCGGCATTTTGATCAAACGCTACAAACGTTTTCTGGCTGATATCTCCCTTGCCGATGGCTCAGAGCTCACTGTTCATTGCCCGAATTCAGGGTCTATGCGCGGCTGCGCGACACCCGGCAGCCCGGTTATTCTCTCAAAAGCCAAAAACACAAACCGCAAATACGCCTGGACCCTGGAAATGGTTCAGCATAACGGTATCTGGATTGGCGTAAACACCGGGATGACCAACAAGATTGTCCGGGAAGCACTCGAAAATGGAATTGTTGATGATTTTGGCCGCATTGAATCGGTACAGGCCGAAGTAAAGGTTTCCGACAAAAGCCGACTTGACTTTCTGGTGCAGACCGAAAACGGGCCAGTATATATTGAGGTAAAAAACTGCTCATTAGTGGAGAATAACACCGCCATGTTCCCTGATGCTGTCACTGCACGAGGCACAAAACATCTGCTTGAACTTGAACGGCTTCTTCAGGATGGAACGGGAGCAGCCGTTCTTTTTTGCGTTCAGCGGGCTGACGGCAGGTGCTTCAGGCCTGCAGGGGAGATCGATCCACTGTATGCTGAAACCTTACGCAGAGTTCAGCAAAACGGGGTCAGAATTCTCGTGTACAGGGCGCTTGTCCAACCAGAAAGTGTAACAATTACAGGGAAAATACCACTATGCAAAGTTTGGTGACGAGACGCAACAAGTGCTTTAAACAGATGACAGCACAAGGTCAAAAAAAATGATCGTAATCAGGCAAGCAGATTATGTGTAATCTGCCCTCCCATTACGGTCATGACGGCCCTGCCCTGAAGCTTCCAGCCCAGAAAAGGTGAATTCTTACTCTTGGAAACGACCTGATCCTCGGTATAGGTAAACGTGCAATCCGGATCAATGACGGTAACAT
>QNYF01000216.1 GCA_003978695.1 Desulfobulbus sp.
CCGCAGCTTAAATGGACGAAGAGGTAAACGTAGACTCCGTGAGGTGCTCATGAAGAGTTATTAATTATGGAGTTCTATGTTCTGGTATCAACCCTGACTCTACCCGGAGTTCAATAATTAATCCTGCAGGAGCTGGAGTCAGAAGGATTTACGCCCCCAAACGTCCTCAATGGCTGGTTAAGTACTCCTTTGGATCAGACGAAATAACGTTGCAACGTGTCATACTCAAGCTGTCATACCAATAAAAAAAGGCCACAGCAAGAGCTGTGGCCTTTAAAAAGGAAAATCCTTTTTCGCTTTGGACTAATTACCCAAGAAGCGCTGCCTTGAAAGGGTTAGCGTACAGCAGGATAAAGGCGATAACCAGACCGTAAATAGCGATGGACTCAACAAGAGCCATACCAAGAATCATGGTGGTGGTAATCGGGCCTTTGGCCTCGGGATTACGTGCAACACCCTGACAGGCACCAAGAACACCGGAACCCATACCGATACCAGCACCGAGGCCGGCAAATCCGATAGCGTGAGCAGCACCAATACAAACCAAAGCGAGATGAATCTTATCCATTGTTCAATTCCTCCAAATAAAAATTATATAGGTTGGCCTTCTTCTCCGTATAACGGAAACTGTAAAAACATTCTGAAAAAATCTACTCTTTACAAATACTGCCTCATTAATGAGCATCTTCCATGGCACCAGCACAATAACTCACTGAAAGCAGGACAAAAACGGCTGCCTGTACAAGTGATACCAAAACACCCAGACAGAGGATTGGCAGCGGAGCAAAATAAGCACCAGCCAGCATAAAGAGCACTGCAAGCAGAATTTCCTTTGCCACAATATTTCCAAAAAGACGCATGGAAAGTGACAGGATCCTGGCAAAGTTACTGATAACCTCAAGCATGAACATAAAGGGAGCCATGATAGGAATAGGTCCAATGAAATGCTTATAATAATTGGCCCCGTGATTTTTGAAGCCAAGTACATGATGGGTGACCCAGACGATAAGAGTCATTGCCAAAGTGATATTCCAGTTGGACGTCGGCGACATAAAACCGGGAATCAGACCTATCATATTACCAATGATTATATACAGGGCGAAAGTCGCCATCATGGGAAAGAGCATCACCGCACCTTTTTTGCCGAGATTCTCTTCAAAAGTTTCCATCAGGTAGGAGAGTACGGCTTCCCAGAAATTCTGTCCCTTACCAGGCACGATTTCCATCTTGCCCATGGTCAGTTTGGGGACAATTATCAAAAAAGCCATGACCAGCCACGTATATGTCATATAGGGAACACACAACTTTTCCATCAGGGTATGTCCGACAATAGTATGCGGAACGGTCAGCCCCATCTTGTCAAGAATAAGTGAGATAAATAATATCGGATGTTCCATAACCTTACACTCCTCCAGTACTCTGTAAAAAATATACTTTTCTGCCACCGCCCAATACGACAATAAAAACGCTGAGCATCACGGTTGACAATCCTAACGCTACTCCAATCATATTCAGCTGCATTCGGGTTGAAACTGCATACAGCACAAGGCCAAGCACAATCAGCTTGGCATAAAACTTAAATATAAAACGTATCCGTTCCAGTTTTTGAACAGCTCTCACCTCATCGCTGTTACTTTCTGCAACACGATCAAGGATTTTTGCAGAATCCCGTTTCAGCATCCAGAAGCTGACGTTTACCAGAACAGCACCCAGCAACACGGACAGGCCAAATTGTATATCTTTGATATACCAGCCACCAGCAGTAAAGACTGCTGACATCAGCAGACTGAAATACTGAATGCTTATCAAAATTTTCATTTCCGGTGCGAACATTGATTATTCCCGCATCATCTTTTTGTAAAGATCATAAAGCGTCTTAAATCCAGCAAGTATCCCGACAACCAGAAAAATAAACGTCAAATATGGCGCAGTCTTTCCATGGAAAACTTTATAATCAAGATACCAGCCAATGCCCAGACCAATAAAGATAGAAAAAACTACGGTCATACCTATATGACTATAGTCGGCCAGCTGCCTGAACATTTCGCCTCGTTCTCCGGACATCTGTCAGCCTCTTCCCCCTTTAAATTTGATCTGATGGACAGAGGTAGCATGCACCCGCATCAAGCGCAACGTTTTTTTTACGATTTTGCCAATTTTTTGAATGACGATTCAGTCATTTCAAGTGCCTTCCCAAGCTGCTCCTCCCCGTGCGCAGCCGAAACAAAAGCCGCTTCAAACTGTGATGGCGCCAGCCAGACACCACTGGCCTGCATCTGCCGAAAATGTTGACCATAGCGATCTGTATCGGCTTTCATTGCTGAATCGAAATCGGTAACAGGAGCATCAACAAAAAAACAGGTCATCATCGAACCAATCCGATTGAGCACTGTCGGGACAGAAGAGTCTTTCGCAATTGCAGCCAGCCCATCGGCAAAGATTGTGCTCTTCTCTTCAAGACGCTGGTAAAAACGGGGTTCGCGAACCACTTTAAGCATGGCCAAACCTGCGGCCATGGCCAGAGGATTGCCGGAGAGGGTCCCGGCCTGGTAGACGGGGCCATCCGGTGCAATATTGTCCATAATTTCCTTTCGGCCGCCATAAGCCCCTACGGGAAGCCCGCCGCCAATGATTTTACCAAGACAGGTCAAATCCGGCAGGATATTAAATCGCTCCTGTGCTCCACCAAGGGCCAGCCTGAACCCGGTAATCACTTCGTCAAAGATCAGGACTATCCCAAGCTCACTGGTTAATTCCCGCATCTTCTGCAAAAATGCAATATCAGGAACCACAACGCCCATGTTGCCGGCAACCGGCTCGACAATTACACAGGCAATGTCAAGGTGTTTATCACGTAGGGTCGCCTCAAGGATTTCAATATTATTATAGGGAATCGACAGAGTA
>QNYF01000177.1 GCA_003978695.1 Desulfobulbus sp.
GTAATGGCACGGGAGATTTCCTCAAAGCTGGTCATGCGGGTTGGCCTATCAAGAAGTATTTTTCCGTCAAAAAAGACAAGTACCCTGGCCGCATATTTCATGATTTCCTCCAGATCAGGTGAGGCAAAGATAAGTGCCCCGTCATCGGGCATCTGGTGAAGTAGATGTTGCCAGGTCCAGGCTCCGGACTGGACATCAAGACCACGGGTGGGGTTTTCCATCAGGATGAGGCGGGCACCAGGCGGCATGAGCGAGAGGAGAAGACGCTGCTGATTTCCACCGGATAATCCATCGGCTTTTGTTTCAGGACTGCCAAGAATAGAAAACTTTTTGATTGCCTGCCTGGCCTCTTTCTTCCCTGTCTCACCCCTCATAAAAAGAGGTGTATCAGATGCCAGAAGCAGGTGCTCACGAATGGAGAGTCCAGGAATAAGCCCTTCGTTGAGGCGGTCAGCGGGTAAAAAAACAGTGGCTGATTTTTTTTGTTGATTCGGCTCTTCTGTCTCTTTGCAAAATCTTGTTAATACTCCTTTTTCTGGTTGCAGCAGATCAGCTGCAATCCTGAGAAATGTTGACTGGCCGCTGCCGTCCAGCCCGGCCAACCCGACCACTTCGCCCTGGTTGATGGAGACCGTAATATGCTCAAGTCCTGACCGGCCAACAGAGGAACAAATATTGTCAAAGCATATGATATTTTCATTGCCAGTAATAATTGCCGGAGAATTATCATGTTCCGGCAGAGTGTCAAACATAGCTTCAAGGAGAGTTTTCCTGTCAAAAGGGCTTGTCTGCTGGCCGACAATTCTGCCATGCCGCAGGACAGAGACCTGGTCGCAGAGTGTGTCTATTTCCGAGAGCTTATGAGAAACCAGGAGGATGGCACAGCCGTCGTCTTTAAGGGACCTCAGGGCGGAGAATAACAGCTCCTGCTGCTCCTCGGATATGCCGGTTGTGGGTTCATCAAGAATAAGGACTTTTGTTCCTGTATGGATGAGACGCAGAAGCTCAAGTTGCTGTCTTTCACCAACTGTCATTCTGCTGAGGGGACTGTCAGGGTTGAGTGAAAAGCCAAATCGGACGGATAAATCATTAAGCGATTTTCTCATGATATCCGGAGTAAATCTGGGCATGCCGGTCATGAAATTTTCAAGAACTGTCAGTTGAAGAAAATCGAGCGGTTCCTGGTAGAGCATGCCAATACCCAGGCGCATTGCATCAGCGGGAGTGCGCAGGTGTACTTCGTGGTCGTTAAAAAGAATCTTTCCGGACGTACGACGGATGTACCCGGTAAGCACTTTCATAAGTGTTGTTTTGCCGGCACCGTTTTCTCCCACCACACCATGAATGGAGCCGGCTGAAACCTTCAGGCTAACTCCCTGCAGAGCTTTTACCTGGCCAAAATATTTATGAATATTGCGGAGTTCTATCATTTGGTGAAGGGGTGATGCTGAAAACTTGCCAGCGGCAGGTATGACGAAGGGTGTGGTTGAGGTAAGCCTTCAGGGGACCTTTCAGAAAATCTTGTTGAAGACGGGGCTGAGGTTCAGACTCTGCCCCGCCATTGTCAGCTTTTATTTTGAGGCGCCTTCCATGCCTTCAAGCAGTTGAGGCAGGTTCCAGATTTGGGTGTCTGTAGCCTTTTCACCTTCTTTTAAAAAGACAGAACCGTCCTGAAAATTGAGCGGGCCGGTGAAAAGATTAATCGAACCATCAGCCAGTCCTTTTTGAAATTCTGCAAGGGCTTTTGCCTGCTCAGGTCCAAGAGCGGTGCCATTCATAAAACCAATAGACGACGTGTCCGTGTTGTTTAAGTTTTTCCAATCCGGTCCCAGCCAGAGGAACTGCTGTGTAAAAGAGCCGTTCATGGCAGAGCTGATAATCTGTTTGTAGCCGGGAAACCAGTTGTAAAAAGGCACACCAAGGCAGGCCTGCGGGGCTTCATCACATGCGCCTTTAAAATCATAGGGGACAGCCCATACCTGAGCTCCCTCTTTACGTTTTTGTCCCGCGACAATAAGGGCTTCCGTGGTGTCGATACCGGAAACAATCACGTCATATCCGGAGTCTATAAAGTTACGCATTACAAGGGTAGGATCCGAAGTGACGCCTGGAATATTGAACCAGAAGCCAATCCAGGAAACCTTGTATTTAAGGTCTGTTGCCGGTTTCTTTAAGATTTTGGTCCAGGCATAACGGGCGCCAAGATATGTGGAGGAAGACAGTCTGCGGGTTTCAGCATTAATCAACGGGCCAAGATCACCGATTTTACCGGTTTTTGTTGTCAGGGCGGCAACAAAACCAGCCATCATTTTGCCATACTCCATGCGGCCCATCAGGTTGGTCAGGTTTTTTGGTGCTTCACCGTGTAAAGCCCCGTCCCCGGAAATATGGACAAAATAGACGTCCGGATGCATCATGGCAGCTTCCTGCATGCCGTCTTTCATGTCGTCTGAATTGCCGATGATAAGTTTTGCACCTTTGGCGACCAGATCATCAACAAGGTTAGGTACTGTGATGCCTGGCCGGTCAGCCGGATTGACCTTGTCAATGTAAATCATTTTGGTGCCGGGAACCTTTTTTTCTATCTCCTTTGCAGCCTCAAAATGCGCCTGGCTCCAGCCGTGATCATTGGCCGGTCCGACCATGAGCAGGCCAAAGGTAAAAGGTTTATCAGCAGCAAGTGCCGGCTGGCAGGTGAACAGGGCTGCCAGTGCAAACCCCAGCAAGGTCATTAGTGTTTTAGCGGATCTCGTCATCTCAGTTCTCCTTTGTTGGGACATCCAGTGCAGTTTATTCTTCTTCGGTGATATACTCTTTGATCTTCTCATACAGCGTTTCAGGAATATCCTGTTCAAACATAAAAATTTCAGCTTCCTCGCCGGTGATAGTTTGTTT
>QNYF01000145.1 GCA_003978695.1 Desulfobulbus sp.
ACCATACTGTATCCAAGCGGCATTTCCTCAAGTCGCCCCCGGATGGCTTCAAGCAGCGGGGGCGGGCAGGGGAAATCCATGTCTGCAATCCAGAAGGGCAGGGTATCGGCCTTTGCCCGTTTATCCTGAATATGCATGAAGTCCCATTTAACGGAATTGATTTTTTTTATGTTCATAGGAATGGAGTTTCTTTTTGCTTTTGTACAGCTGTTCGATGATAATGAGGTTGTACTAAATATCTTGATGCTTGTCAGGGTCGGCGGACAATTTTGCCCAGAGTGCAAGAGCAAGTATTGTCTGGGCGATATGCTGTATTCCCGGAGCGATCTCGTTAAAAATGTAAAGATGAATGAATAAGTTAATTTTGAAAAGGGGGTTATCTTGAAAAAATTGCAGACTATATTACCTGTTTTTTTTCTTGGGCTGTTTATGTTTTATGGAGGAACTTGTGCCTTTGCCTATGAGGTTGCTGTCGGCCTTGGTTCAACTGCGCCACCAAGTGCAACTATTGCCCTCGGTGACCAAAGTAAATGGCCTGTTGTTGCAGAACTGAGCTGGGGATCTTTGGCCAATCTCGTCCCCTTGGCGACAGGTCTGAGCGAGAGTCAGCAGAGAGCTGTTTTTAACAGTTTTAAACATAACAGAGCCATAACAGAATTAACATACCCTAATGTTCGTTGGAACGAGAGCCAGCCTGATATAGATTTTTTAAACCATTTTGGTCTTGAGATCCCCTATGTTTTTGTTCTTGATGAAGTAAACCTGGACTCAATGCTCACACGGGCTCAGATTATACGTCTTAAAGCACGTTTTGCAGGAAAAACAGTTATAATGAATACCAGATCCTGGACTCGGGATAAAGACTGGCTTGCCGGTGTGACTGATGTCCTTGATGCTGTGTGTATTGAATTTATGCCCCATAATACTCCAGCCTATATTGCTAAAGACGTTGCCCCTTATGCGGTATGGGCGCATAATCATAATAAAATTCTGATGTTACTTATGCCACCATTGCCTGATGATTATCTTGATGACCGTTTCGTGAAAGCTGTCAAAGGGGCTGCTCAGGCCATATATGATGCCAATAAGAGTATTCTTCCCAAGGGCTGGATGAAAAACGCCAATATCATATTTGTTCCCGCAAATTATACATGGACAGCTCCGGGAAGCAACAGACTTGCTTATGTCCCCGAGGATTCAAGGAATTCAGTTTTGGCTGCTGCAAAGGCATTGTTTATGATGCGACCGCAGCTGGATGCCGGGCCGGTATTTCCTGAGCCAGACCTGAGTGTACCGCAGGCAATAAATTTTCTCCTGAATAAGAAAAGCGACGATTAGATGCTGGATTTGTTTTCTTCACTTCGGGAATACACTGTGTTGGACTGTGGATTTCCGCTGTTATATCGAATCCGTTGACAGCTTAGAGAAAATTCTTTATATTTTTGTTACTATTACGGTGGGTGCTGAAAACTTACAGAACCACCGGCCTGTAACTGTTCAAGAGTGTCTATGGTCCGGAGTTTAAGCATACCTGTACAATCTAAGACTGTGAAGTGTATACTTGTACTACTTGAGCAGGCTTAAATGGACCAAAACGAGGTGTTCCTGAAGAGTCACATATTTTTTTGTTGTATGTAATGCAGGGGTGGCGCTTGCCTGAGAAATACCCATTGAACCTGATTCGGGTAATGCCGACGTAGGGAATGCAGAGATTTTTTTGTGAATGTTGTTCTTTGCTTCTCTCCGTGTTTTTCTTTTGCTGTTTCCCTGCCTGTTTACGTAACCTTTTTTTGTAACTATTGAGGTAGCACCACGACTCCGAGATGGGGCGCAGCTGAATAGTTACACCCTTTTTATATATCTGTTTAATACTGTGGGGAAACCATGCCTGAAAAGAGTTCCCGAAAATATCACCGGGTATTGACCATTGCCGGCTCAGACAGCGGTGGCGGGGCTGGTATCCAGGCCGACCTGAAAACTATTTCTGCAAACGGCTGTTACGGTATGAGCGTGATTACCGCACTCACTGCCCAGAACACCCGGGGCGTAAGCGCGATTCATCCGGTTCCGGTGGAGTTTGTCCGGCAGCAGATAGAGGCTGTGCTCTCTGATATCGGTACGGACGCCGTGAAGATCGGCATGCTGTTTTCGCCCGAACTCATCCGGTGTGTGGCCCTGGAACTGATCAGGTTTCAGGTTAAAAAAGTTGTTCTTGATCCGGTTATGGTGGCCACCAGCGGAGATAAACTCCTGCAGGATGACGCTGTTGCCGCATTAAAAACCCATCTCCTGCCTCTTGCCACACTTATCACTCCCAACCTTCCCGAGGCCGGTGTACTGCTGGGGCGGGTAATTGCCACACCAGAAGATGTTGCTCCTGCTGCGGAAGAACTTGCCGAAATGGGCTGTTGCAATATCTTGATTAAGGGCGGTCATTTTGAGGATGCAGCAAGTGACGATCTGCTCTATCTGGGGAAGGAAAAACGAGCAATTACGCTGCCCGGTGTCCGGATTAATACTCAAAATACTCATGGTACAGGCTGTACTCTTTCTTCAGCCATTGCGGCCAATATGGCACGGGGGCTCCCTGTTGAAGAAGCTGTCAGACAGGGTAAGGACTACGTCACTGATGCCATTGCTGCCGGGGCAGAATATACCATTGGTCAGGGGCACGGGCCGGTGCATCATTTCCACAGGTTTTTCTAAATCACCATGGCCGGCTCCGCAATTGTTGTTGACCGGGTAAGTCTCTGTTTTGCGGAAAAGGTGCTGTTTAAGGATCTGTCGTTCACGGTTGAGCAAGGCAGTTGTACCTGTCTGCTCGGTCCCAGCGGCTGCGGTAAATCAACGCTTCTTAAACTCATCTCCGGCACGACGTTTTCACAACAATT
>QNYF01000034.1 GCA_003978695.1 Desulfobulbus sp.
CCATTTGCCTGGCCGTCATGACCGGAATCGCCATGACCACTTTCACCACCATGGCCGCCGCCGTCTCCACCGTGCCCTCCTCCTTCACCACCATGGCCGCCACCGTTTCCACCGTGGCCTCCACCGTCAGCACCATGACCTCCCCCGTTTCCACCATGGCCGCCACTATCTCCACCGTGGCCAGTGCCGTTACCTGAACCTGAGCCGCTGGAACCGTCTCCAGTGCCCCCGCTGCTGCCGGAGCCTGCACTGCCACCGGTCCCGCTACTCCCGTGATCACCGTGACCACCAGTGCCATGTCCTCCTTCGCTCCCGCCACCGCCACCTCCTCCGCCTCCACCGCCGCCACCATCGGCAAGGGCCACTCCATGCAGAGAGGAATTCAGGGCAGGGGGCAGAAAAAGAAAAAAGGAAAAATCACCAAGGTAAAAGAAAACCGCCGGCAGGAGAATGAGTACACATTGTTTAGTGACCTGGAAAAACATAAAATACCTGGAGTAATTTGCTGAAGATAGAAGGCGGATCAATTATTCACTCTCAGTGAGTATACGTGCGGATTGACCCGGCCTTGTTCTTTAAAACGATATGGAATAACCGACCACCACCGAATAATCAGGACTGCCATCGGCCAGTCCCTTTTGTAAACCAGCCGAAAACTCACCAACTTGCTCCATATCGTAACGCAGTTTCAGACCCAGAGCAAGCTCTGCTTCACTTTCCGATGAGGCGGCCTGGGCGCCGGAAAGCTGCATGGCAACTTCCATATTTGGTCTGATTCCGGTGGCAACCGCCGCGTAGCCGGAAATATAATTATCAAGATCATAGTCATCCGGCTCACCAAGGATATTGTAGTCAATTCCACCCTCCAGGGACCATCGTCCCACCTCCTTATTCAATGCCACTCCTGCCTGATAATCAACCTTGCCGGTGCCAAGTCCCTTGTCCTCATCGGCCGTGGGAATCTTCACTCCGGCGTGAAGACTTGTCCCGGGCAGAGAAGCGGTTTCATCAACGATTCTGCGGGAAAGATCAAGAAAGGTATCACCGATGCCGCTTGCCGAGCCGTGCCGCTTCACCACCTGCTCAATCTGTGTTGCCGTCTCCTGTCCGGCAGCCGACACGGCGCTGTCTGCGTGCGGATAGACATCAGCCTGAGGAGGCGGCATCAGGTTGCCATTTACGTGTTGCTCTACGGAAGCAGGGTGCTCCCCGTGATCGTCATGTTGTCGTGTTTTTACCTGCGAATGGTTGTTTACAGAACTCTGATCATGGTCGTCACTGTGCCGGGGTGCTGCATGATCAGTCTCATGGGGCAGGGAATGCTGTCGATAATAGCCGTTTTCATGACGGGTATGGGTATCTGCATGATGTGGATTTACCCCTGAATGATCGACATGATGTACCGGCCTGCCGGCCACCAGCACCACATCGGTATAGGTTTCATTCTGGCGCTGATAGGGGACAATAGTCAGCGACAGGGTCCAGTCCCGGGCAAACTCATATTCGCCGTTGATGGAAAAAGCAGAGGTGGTGATGGTGTCTCCACCGCCGTACTCGCCGGAATCAACAGAAAATTCCGGTTCCAGGGTAAAGCCGTTGTCTCCGGCCCAAACCGCAGGAGTCGGGGTAACCATGGCAAAACTCATCATGGCTGCCAATACAATACATTGATTGATTGTTTGTCTTCGTAATCTCATGTTTCCATCCTCATCTTTTTTATTCATAAAATTTCACAGTATTTTTATGCCTCTTTTCTCCGGGCCGGAGAACCCTGCCAGTGGCTGGTTCCACTCAACGTTTCTCCCTTCATGACCAGGGAAAGTCCGTCAAGAATAACCCCATCTTCAAGGGTGGAATCATAAAGGATCACCGACCTGGGACCAACGGAACAGCGGTTGCCGATACGCAGCCTGGACATCTTCATCACCCGGTCCTCAAAGAGATGGGTCTGCAGGGAACAGGCCGGACCCACGGCACAGTCATCACCCACTTCCACCAGATCAAATTCCGTCAGGAAGGTGGTTTCCATAAAACACCGATGCCCGATCCGGGCACCGAATAAACGAAGAAGCGGCGCCATGAACGGTGTGCCTGTGAGCCCGGCCAGCAGCCAGGGCACGACTATGTTTTCATAAAGAGCGGTAACCAGTTCGCTGCGCCAGACAAAAGGTGACCACATGGGTCTGACCTTTGGTTGATAGGTGCCGATCAGCAGTTTTTTAATCGCTGCCACGAGAAGGGTGAGGGCAAGCCCGACCAGTAAGCCGACAGGCGCCAGCAGCAGGGCGGCCATTGGGATCGAAAATCCGGCAAGCAGGATATACGCCGACAAGAATAAAACGACCGATCCTGCGTAGGCAAAAGTTGCCGGCAGGGTAACCCGGAAATATTCATACCCGAGTCTGCCCAGATACAGCGTCCTGGTCGGGGCAAAGGTCAGGTGTTCAGGAAAAGTCTCACTCTGTTCCCGTTCGGGCAGACACAGCGGTGGTGAACCAAGCCAGGTGGTATCGGCAGGGACTTTCTGCTCCGGCGGCACCGATAGCACGCCGATCAGGGTATTGTCACCTATTTTGGTATTTCCCGGCACCAGGGCGGCATTGCCGATAAAGGAACGCCTACCGACACGAACTGCGGCCAGGGTAAAATACCCGTCGGCTATAACTGCCGGACCCACATGAGCGATATCAGCGACAAAAGATTCATCCTCGATTGCAAGCAGGTCGGGAGTAACATGAGAGAGGGTGGAAATCTCGGCCAGCCTGCCTATCTTTGCGCCTAACAGACGCAGGAACGGTGCCAGGTACAGGGTCGCATACAGGGAGTTGGTCATGCCCAGGCTC
>QNYF01000046.1 GCA_003978695.1 Desulfobulbus sp.
CGCGACCAACGAGCTGACAGGGCATATTTATACCAAGGAACCGAAGATCAGCAGCCATTGCCTTGCCTATATTGGGCAGCTGTTCAAGTTGCGTAACAGGTGTTCTGTCAGGATTCTTCATTATGTTCTCTGGTGGCACAGCTTTATTTGTCGATAACCCCCCGGGGATTAACCGGAAAATACATTTTTTAAGGTCGTTTACCAGGAGAGCAAGTATTTACTGCTTCAGTTGCAGCAAAATATTCTTTACCAGCAGTTCAAGTGATTGAAGGCTATGCTGCACCTGCTCATTTTCGTCTTCGCTCAGGGCCTTATAACCTCTGGGGTAAGACCAGCCATATCCCCAGCGATAACTGGTGGGAAAATAAGGCGACCCGCCAACCCGAACTCCGGCAAGCATGAGCTGAGCTATTTCCGGTTCACCAGCCCGGGCAACGCATTGTTCCAGGAGCTGATCGGCGGCAAGACGCTCTTCATAGGTCCCCCCTTTCCAGTAAGAAATATCATGGGTAATACAACAATGGGCCCACAGGGATTTTTGCTCCAGAGTGCCGTCTGGAAATGCACTGCAGCCATCTGTTGCAAACAGGGATATTCCATCACCTTGGAATACTGTAAAAAACAGGCAAAAAAAGGCAATCACCACCAGGGTTGAAATCACCGAAAAACGAGTCATGCAGTCCCCGTTAATTTGAGGTCGAAAGTGCCACTTTTATACTAAAAGCTATCAACACGGCCCCCATCAGCCTCTCGACCGGTTTCTGGATCCTGAAAAATACCTGTTTCACTTCTGCTCTATTTAAAAATATTGCAACCAGACTGAACCAGCTCAGACATGAAAAAGAGGCGATGGCACCGTAGAGCAGTTGAATACTCAACGGCGTCTCAGGGCTGACCAGCTGCGTAAACAGGCTGACAAAAAAAAGAGTGGCTTTCGGATTCAAGGCGTTGTTGATAAATCCCATTTTAAACGATTGAAAATCAGAAATACTTTTTTGATTCTTCCGGGTGTTAATCTCCCGCAGACCATTGGTATTTCTCAGGCAGGAAATGCCCAGATACATCAGATAGGCAGAACCAAGCATTTTGATAACAGAAAAAAGAAGTATGGATTGTGAAAGAATAAAGCCAATACCTGCCAGGGTATAAAAGATATGAATCCAGACAGCAGTTGACACGCCAAGGGCTGTACAAATACCCGCTCTCCTTGAATAGGTTAGGCTGTTTCGAACAACAATGACAAAATCAGGTCCGGGTGCGACAACTGTAAGAATTGTAATAGATATTACAGCGATAAGTTCTGTAAAATACTGAGAAAAAATAAGATCCATAGCCTCAATTGTTCGTTGATATTATTCATAAAATTCTGCCAGGACAAAACCGGTCAGCGGATTATACTGTATCGTTGCCACAACGCTCTAAAATAACCTCACCACCCCCTGTTTGAGAAAGAACGAAAAATGAACCATTACCGGGATCAGCCAGGCCAGGCAGACCAGCAAGCGCAATTGAAGAATAATGCGCAAGAGCGACTTTTAGAGCAATCCAGTGAGAGACCACCAGAATATTCCTGCCCTGTTCACGGGAAAAAATTGTCTCCAACTGCCGCACGACACGTGTCTGCAAATGGTGAAAAGTTTCTGCGCCCTGAAGCGTAAATCTCTCCGGGTTGTTCCAGAAATCATTGTACTGTTGGGGATGAGAAACCCGGATTTCTTCTCTGGTTTTTCCCTCCCAGGGACCAAGATGTATTTCTTTGAGACTGGGTGCCTCATGCACTTCAGTCTCTTGCCCCTCTATAATAATACTGAGTGTTTCCAAAGCTCTTGGCAGCGGGCTGACATAGGCCGCATGAAGAGCGACTCCAGCAAGAACTTTTCGCACGTGGAGCGCCTGTTTTCTGCCAGTCGCCGTTAATGGAGAATTTTTATGCCCCTGTAAACGTTTTTGCAGGTTCCATTGCGTCTGACCATGCCTGACCAGAAAAATCCTGGTTACCTGTACCACTCTGCCTTTTCCATGAACTCTTTCCTTCTTTTTTCTATGCCAGATATCTCAGGCCCGTGGGAAGTCCGTTTGACAAAGATATCAATCTGTTCTTCCACATGATAAACAGACTGAATCATCTTTTCCTTTGACAGGGATGGCGGAGAGACAGGGATTCGAACCCTGGGTGGGCGTAAACCCACAACGGTTTTCGAGACCGTCCCGTTCAGCCGCTCCGGCATCTCTCCGTAGATCTATTGGTAGTTCTAAAAACCCAGTCCGTCAAGCAGAGGTAAACTTTACCACTTTTAAAAGGTAGTCGGCCACGGTATAGATAAAAAAATACGGTAACTCTTCAGCTGTACTTCACGGAGTCTACGCTGACCCCTTCGCCCATTTGCGCCTGCTCGAGTAGCACAAGTACGCTTCACAGCCCCCAATGAAAGGTATGCGTAGACTCCGAATCCAAGGCGCATCTGAAGAGTGACAAATACACTAAAGAAAGAGCATCACAGTGCATCAGATTTACTGAAATACTGTGTAAACTTCTTGACGTACACACCTCCCTGTCATTATTCTTTCTCTATTAGCAATGCTGTCACTCCCCTTAACCATTGTGAACGCCATGAAAACACATCTTTGCGCATCTTTTCCTTTTCTCTGCCTCTGCATTCTTACCCTGGCAGCTCTCTCCCTGCTTCAAGGCTGTGCCGCGATACACTCTGACTTTGAAAAACCGACAGTGACCGCATCAGATCTGAAACTGAGTGAAATTAAAGCTCTGGAGGCTGTTTTTCTGCTTGAACTGCGAGTC
>QNYF01000026.1 GCA_003978695.1 Desulfobulbus sp.
AGGTTGACCATGCTGATGCGTTTACACGATCTTGACAGAATGTTTAATGCCATGGATTTATTGCAGAGAAAACTTACAGGGGACCAGGCGGGTATCACCAGGGGGCGGCCATTATTTGCCGACTGGAATGTTCCGCAGCACGGACCAGGTGCGAACCTCTACGACAAGGGAGAAAATCTGGAAATGACCCTTGAGGTTCCAGGGATGGGTAAAGATGATCTGGGTATTAAAATTCAGGGAAACTACCTTGAAGTCAGCGGAAAACGGGAATCAGATGCTCCCGAAGGATACTCGGCCCACCGGGTTGAACGGGGAACATCTTCTTTTACCCGCAGTTTCACCCTGCCGGCTGAAGTTGATTCCAGCAAGGTGGAAGCACGATTAAATAACGGTTTACTGGTTCTTGTCCTGCCAAAAGCAGAGGCTGCTAAGCCCAAGCAGATTACCATTCAATAACAACAGGCAAGTTCAGTACATTTGAAACCTGAAGATAACACAAGCGGAGGAAATCATGGGAGAACGAGCAAATATAGTAGCAAGAGAAGAAACGATGCCTGAGCGGAGCATAGACATTCCCCAGGTCGTTCCACTGGTTGATATTTATGAAAATGATGATGAAATCCTGCTCTTTGCAGACATGCCCGGAGTGAACAAGGATGACATCACAATAAACATCGACAACGGTACCCTCTCACTTGACGGCGTGCGAAAAATGGAAATCAGCGGCGCAGTACAGTGGGAAGAATTCGGAGAGGCCCAATACCAGCGTACTTTTTCAGTGCCTCAGACCATTGATGTTGCCAAGGTAAGTGCTGAAATGCAGGATGGCGTGCTCCGCCTGCATCTGCCAAAATCCGAAGCTGCCAAACCACGCCAGATCGAGATTAAGACAGCGTAACATCCCCTCTGCCATTAAATCTCTTTTGCCACAACGCCCAAACGCGGTCAAGCCGACCGCGTTTGAGTGGCAAAAGGAGCCAGGGAGAAAACCAGATAAATCAAAGGAATAAATTCGTCTTTTTCTTCTCTACTTTTCCAGTAATCCTCTCGTCGACACACTTAAAAAAATATGCACGTGATCAATATTCCCTTTATTCGTTCACTTACGTTCAACAGATTTAAAATCCGTTACCGGCCAGACAAAAAAAGTGGCATCCGGTTTGTATCCAACACCACAGGCTCCCTTTTCCATATAGAGCACCCAGGCCCAGTCGGTCTCAAAGTAACTTGTGGTCGAAGACCAGTATCCTTCCTGCAGGTTGGTAAAGGGATGATTTTCAGGCAGGGCCGGGGAGTGAGCATTGGCCGCGACAAGAGATTCCAACTCGTTGATGGTAGGCAGGCGCCAGTTACCGGGCAGTGATTTGTTCAGGTTTTTGACAGTATCAAGAGCTTGTTGCCAGGATACTTGCCCGAAATTCAAACCTGTATGCTGTATCCATATCAGGCCGGTTAAATGATCCAGAACCTGATTTTCGGAAATGACGGAGAAACGTGGCGATGGCCATGCCGTGCCTGTGCGAAATTCTCCATCCTGACCACTTCCCTGGCAGGGAATACTCTTTCCGTCTCTATCGCAGCACCGATCTTGTCCAGTTGCGGCAAGCAGACCGTTCCCGCTGCCGCGAACCGGCCAGAACAATGCTTCCTGGCTCTTTTTCCCGTAAAACATCCGCGCACCTTCAAGATGAACGTACCAGGCATATCCGGGATGAAGAGCAGCGGTGGTGGAGCTCCAGTACCAGTGAATAAAAATATTGCTGAAAGGATGACCGTCAGGCAAAGCTGGTTTCCTGGCCTGATAATCCATGAGACTGCGCAGCTCACGCCGATTAGGCAATCGCCAGTCCCGATAGCCGCAATAGAGGTCACTGTTCAGGTTCCGGATTGCCTCAAGGGCTTCAGGCCAGGTGCAGGGAAATTCACCGGGGTTGGCATCTTGTGACCATGTAAGGCCGGTCAGGGTATCGTAAACGGTATTTTTTTCATCAATAAACCTGAGATGTGGCCAGGGCAGACCTGTTTGAAATTCCGCGTCTTGACCGCTGCCTTCACAGGGAACACGCCTGCCAGCTGCATCAAAACAATATTTCTGGCCGGTATTGAGGATATGTTGACTCACAGCATAACGCATCCTTGACAGAGCAATAAAGGGAACTTGATCGACTTCATCCCCATTCATATAGCTGTTCGGGCAAAGACCTTTGCTCAATCATCACGGGAAATCTGTTTTCCCCGTTGTTTTTTTAACTGCCCCCGTTGTTTCTTCTTCTGTAATCTCCGCTTTTTTGCCCCTGCCGTAGGCTTGGTTTTGCGCCGGGGCTTTTCCACATGCAGAGCCGCTTTAAGCAGGGCGGCAAAGCGAACCAGCGCGTCTTCGCGGTTTGCGCCCTGACTGCGGCGACGGTCCGCATCGAGTTGGAGTATGCCCTGTTTGTTGATCCGACCGGCAAGGCGCTTGCGGATGCGTTGTTTTTGGACAGGTGTGAACGTCGCTGATGCTTCCAGATCAAACCAGAGCGTTACCCTGGAGTTGACTTTGTTGACATGCTGTCCCCCTTTACCGCTGCTGCGTGAAAAGGTAAAACGCAGTTCAGCAAGGGGAACGGCAAGAGATGTTGTAATACGGCAGGATTCCTGAGGTTTCATAATATGTCTCTGCCCCGGTCCACTATGCCGAATTTTTTAAAAAATGGTTGCCCGGAGGCTATTTCTTTTTCTTTCTGGCTTTCTTTTTTGCTTTTTTCCGGGCCTTTGCATCTTTCTTTTTCTTTTTCTTTTTGGCAGCATCTTTTT
>QNYF01000001.1 GCA_003978695.1 Desulfobulbus sp.
CAAAAAGAGCTGTAAGACAACCAATGCCGATGGCCACAGCAAAACTCTGCCCCCCGCTGAGTTCAATGTGCAGATGCTTTAATCCTTTGAACAGGGTGACAAGAGAGATAATAAACCCCACAAGAAAGATATATACGGGGGCATATCTTTTAGCATTTCTTAAGGGGTTGTCCGTATCAAAGATCAGCTTTCTGGTGCTCATAACCAGCAGAAAGGAGATCGTGCCGCCAATCAGTGGCGAGATAACCCAGCTGGCGATAATCTTGGCGATCTTTCCCCAGTTGACGGCATCGGGTCCGATACCGACCAGAGCAAATCCGACCAATGCCCCAACAATGGAATGAGTGGTGGAAACCGGCCATCCTTTGGTAGAGGCAATCATCAGCCAGACTGCTGCAGCCAGCAGGGCTGCCAGCATCCCGTAAACCAGAATTTCCGGCCTGTCAATTATTGTAGTGGGGTCGATAATCCCTTTGCGAATCGTCTTGGTCACATGGCCACCGGCAATGACAGCGCCGGCAAATTCAAAAACAATGGCAATGCCGATAGCCTGCTTTACAGAAACTGCCCCGGCCCCCACCGAAGTTCCCATGGCATTGGCCAGATCGTTGGCCCCGACTCCCCAGGTCATATACAGGCCAAAAACCATTGCCAGCACAATAAGAATGGTTCCATAGGCGGATATAATTTCCATCTTTTCTCTCTCCTCTTTACCGATAATCGGCTGGAAAACGCATCATATTAAGTAACTAAGTAACTCTTCAGGTGGGTGCGAAAAACGTGCAGAACCACCGTCCTGAAGAGTTACCAAATGAAAATAAAAAGGTAAAATGCAGTCCGGCGGGCAGCCACCCGGGCAACCTGCGGTACGTATTTATTTTGACAAAAAGAGCAGTAGTCTATCGGACATATTTTCTGCCTGGTTTGACATATTACCCAACAGCTCCATAATCTGATACCAGAACATAACTGAGACCGGAGACAGGGTCTCCTCTGCTGCAAAGAGTGTCCGCTTGAGGGTATGCAGGGTCTGGTCCAGGGTGCCTTCACTCGATCTGACGCCTGCGATCATCTTGATAACCTTGTCATGCTCACGTCCGCCAAAGCCAACCTGAACCAGCTCGTCAAGCTCTTCAATCATCAGCTTGGCCTCTGAACAGATTTCAAGAGTCCCGGCAAGCAGTTCGTTAAGAAGAGGTTTGATCTCTTCAGGTGCTTCCATATCCCTGCTGATAAGGATCTGGCTGATTTTTTCAGCGTCATCTGCCAGGGCATCCTGATCACGCAGCAGGTTAAGCAGATCCCGTCGATCAACGGGCATAAACAGCGTTTTAGGCATATTCAGGCGAAAAACACTTTTTTGTTTATCTGCTTGTGTTTCCAGCTCAGAAATCTCAACAGCCAGTTCGTTGACCCGGGTCAGATCTTTTGCCGAAAGTGCATCAAACAGCGGCTGTAGAAGGGAAACACAGGCAAAAACAGTACGCATATGTTCCTGAATAGGTTTAAACGGCGACTTGCGAAGCAGGCCAGCCAGAGGGCTGGTGGATTTCATTGCCATTGCTTATTCTCCTGTAAGGTGAAAATGAACAGTCCGAGCATTGAATTAAAAAAGTTAGCCTTTTCTACCCTTTTTGGGGAATTTTACCAATAAGTTTTATGAGCGGTTCTGCCGGGTAGCGCAGGGGAATCATCTGGCCGTTCAGCTGGACAAACACGGCAGGGCCGCTTGGGCGTCCGCTGTAAATAATGTGGTGTCCTTTAATATCAGCCACATTGCGCCAGACACTGCCTGATGGGTCAATCGGTGTGTGGCCGACAATGAATGGTGAACCTTTGGCAAGATTAAGCCCCTTGCGAAAACGTTTGACATCACCTTTGGAATAGCCGGCCAGATAATTGGGTCGCTTAAGGCGGCTGTGAATCAGATCACGTCGTATCTTTGGATGCCTGTAGATATTGATCAGCTTGGTCCGGGTCACTTTTTTATGGGATGGTCCGGCGTGGCAGGCCACAAAGCTCTCAGATTTTATGACATAGGGAAGAAGTTCGTAAAAGCGCTCCATTTCCTCTACATACTCCCTGCCCCGTAAATCAAGGAGTTGCTGTTGCATTACTTTCCCCTGGGGGATGGTGTCCTTACTGATATTACTGGCAAAGCTATCATGGTTGCCACGCAGATAAAAAACATTGGCAGGAAATCGTTTTTTCAAGGTCAGGATAATATCCATGATGAGAATGGAATTCTCCATTTTGGCCATCTCGCCTGGAATCTCGGAGTGAACAGCATCTCCCAGGATAATCAGACAGGCCGTTTCCGCCTCCAGGGCATCAAGAAAACGGTTTTCAGTCAGAATCTTCAGCAGGTTGTTGACCTGGGCATGGAGGTCGCCGACAAGAATCGGTATTTTTTGGTTTGGCAGTTCAATCAACCCTCCGGCGTGACCTTCGTCATCCCTGGGTCGGAAGGGTTCTTTTTCCAGCAGAGAGTTGACTTCAGTGAGCAGGGCCAGTGCCTTATTCGAAGGCAGCAGGGCGATGTCATCCCCGTAGATTGAACGGATTTCTTTTATGGCAATATATCGACGCGCCTCGACTCGTGCCTCGCGCCCTGCATCGGTAATGCGGATAATTTCTACGTTCCGGACTTCATCAAGCGGGGTGATAATAATATCCCCCTTTTCATTGGTGATATTGACATGCCGTTTACCCACAGCTTTACCAAAATTGAAAATGGACTGGTATTCCTGGTTTGCCCGACCTATCATGACGGTGTCGGCAGGGCGGATGCG
>QNYF01000164.1 GCA_003978695.1 Desulfobulbus sp.
CTGGCTCTTGGCCAGATCATCTATTTTCATTTTGTTATATCCGGCCTCTATCACACCGGGACTCTGCTCCTCCCCCGGGTCGAAGAGCTCCTCCTGCGCCACCAGAACGAGCTGCCTGTCAATGCGAGAATACTGGTGACACGCAACCTGGCCGCCGGCTATTGTTTTTTTAACAGCAGTATGTACCAGGCCAGACATTACGCACACATGGCCAGGGACCTTGCCCTTCGGCACGACAATCGTAACGGTATTTCAGCAAGCCGTTTTATTTGCGGATATGCTGAATCGTTAACAGGAAACCCAAGAGATTGTCTCCATGAAATAGAACGATCATACGCTTTCCTGTACGACCCTCTCGTCAGCACTCCAAATAAGCTTTCTCACCGGGTGCTCCACCTTCATTTTCTCAGCAAGTATGGAGACTTTGTCAACTTTGAACGCCAACAGGAATCACTGAAAGATGCAATTGACACGCAAATCATCCACCAGACAATTGCATCTCCATATATTTATGTGTGGGGATGTTCCTGTCTCATTGCAACAGGTAGGCTGAACCGGGCAAAAGAAATATTACTTCAGGGAATGGAATCCTCCCCCATAGCCAGGACCCCACACATGCGGAGCCAGTTGTTGCAATGGATGGGCTACCTTCACTCGCTGCAGGGCCATAAAAAAAAGGCCCTCAAGGCAATTCATGAAGCAGGCGAACTGAGAAACCAATCCGGGGGACCTTTCTTCGAAACACTTTTTGAAATTATGGCTGGTGCAACCTATGCCCGCCTTGACATGGCAGAAAACAGCATGGCTCAACTCAACCTTGCCATTGCAAAGGCCCGGCAAATCCCCTCAGAATATCTTATTGCAGCAGCCCTGTTCCACCGCAGCTGGCTCAATCTTCACAACGAAAATACCAAGGCCGCTCTGGCAGACCTTTCTCTTGCTCTGTCAATATTCAGAAAAAAACAGTACTCTTTTTTCTGGTCCTGGGAACCGAATTTCATGCGGGAGTTGCTTGACCTTGCCAGCAAAAACACCATTGAAACAACCTGTGTCAACTCTTTGGAGAAAAAACGTTTAGGGACAATCTGCCTCAAAAACGGGACGTGTATTCCCCTGCTCAAGATCTCCCTGCTTGGTCCATTTCACATCAGCATCGGGGAGAAAACTCTTCTCACATCAGGAAATTTTACACCTACACAACGAACCCTGCTCTGCCTGTTGCTCACCAACCGACAACAACTCGACCAGGAAACTATCCAGGTGGCGCTCTGGCCGGACAGTCCTCCAGACAAAGCACGGGCAAAATTTGACACCCTGCTCACCCGTCTGCGTAAAGTCCTCAACACGGTTCTGGATCAACCTGCAAAACACTATGTTGTTTTACGCAAGGGTATACTCAGCCTCCAGAACTGCATGATTGATTCTGTTGAATTTGAAAGGCTGGCAAAAAAGGGCCTCAAACATGCCCATGCGGAACGATTCTGGCAGGCAGGAAATGCTTTTTATCGTGCCATTTCCCTCTGGTCAGGACCTTTGGAATCGGACAGTTTCATGCGTAATATTACCATGGAGTATTATGGCCAGATGACGAGTCTGCTCACCAGGATGACCAACACCTGGGCTGTAACCCTTGCGGAATCAGACAATCCGACAGAGGCTATCACCATGCTGAACAAGGCCCTGAGATATGACAGCATGGATGACAAAATGATCACTCTTCTCTACTCCCTTTATCTCAAATCAGGTACTCCTCTCAGGGCCAAAGAAACGCTGATTAACTACCGCCAGGCTCTCCGTGATTTAGGGTATGATCAGGAACATATAGACGAACTGCTTTTTCAGGTAGCGTCTAAAGCCATTTAAAGGTATCTTTGCTGTCCGCACAACGGGGATATCCCTCAAACAGGACGTGTTGTTCACCTCATGTTCATAGCGGCAAAACGTCACCACCACTCACATTTTTTATTGCATAGTCAATACTTGCGCCCTGGCAGATTCAGGCAAAGAGTAATTTTGCGAAAGACAACTTCATGAGAAACATCGGCCAAACACAGAAAGGCTATCTCTGCATCATTATGGCCGCCACTCTCTGGGGGTTTATCGGTCCATTCGGCAAAATCGCCTATGACCAGGGAATGGGAGCAATTGAAGTCGCATTCTGGCGTGCTTTTTTTGCCTGGTGCTGCTTCGGCTGTGAACTCCTGATCAAAAAAAAATCGATCAAGGTCGAGAAAAAAGAAGTTTTTCCTCTTACCCTGTTCAGCGTGCTCTGTGTGGCTTTGCTGTACGGTGCCTACCAGGTGGCTGTAGACAAGGGGGGCGCAGCCATGGCCTCTGTCCTGCTCTATACTGCCCCGGCTTGGGTCATTGTGCTATCAAGAATAATTCTTCACGAAAGAATCACATCCGTCAAACTGACAGCCCTCTGCCTGACCCTTGCGGGAATAAGCTGTATTGCCTTAAGCCAGTCCGGATCCTCCGGCCATACCAGAATTGCCGCAGTTGCCATTCTCGCGGGACTCCTTTCAGGATTTTGTTATTCGCTCTACTATATTCTCGGTAAATTCTTTTCTGAAAAATACTCGGCCGCAGTCCTTTTTTTCTATACCCTGCTGCCGGGAGCATTGCTGCTTCTTCCCTGGTTCACGTTTACAGACAAAACTGCACTGGCCTGGCTTTCTCTTCTGCTGCTGTCGATTTTCTCCACATATGGCGCCTATCATTTTTATTACACAGGATTAAAATACATCGAGGCAGGCAGGGCATCTCTTGTTGCGACACTGGAGCC
>QNYF01000141.1 GCA_003978695.1 Desulfobulbus sp.
CCCTCAACTAACTCCCGGGGCCTCGACCTGATTATGGGCGATAGCCCGCCTTGCCCTTTACAGATCAGCCATCATCCTCTTGAGTATTTTTACAGGTAAAACTGCACGTTTGTGGGTGCCCGTGGCGATAGTTTTTCCTTTCAGACGGCCTCAAGGCGGAAATACAATCAGCTGGAGTAACGTGAAAAATCTCTGAAAACCGGTTGTCTTCAGAACTCACAGATGTTGGCATAGCGGGTTTCATTGCGCTGTTGCTCATGGAATATTTGACGAGTTAACGGGAATACCCGTCAGGATTGTTAGACTGCCAGCGCCAGGTGTCTTCACACATGTCGACAATATCATGTTCCGCTTTCCAGTTCAGTTCTTTTGCCGCAAGTGATGGATCCGCATAACACTCGGCTATATCTCCGGCCCGCCTTGGGGCGATTTTGTAGGCAACTTTTCTGCCGGTAGCCTGTTCAAAGGCTTTTACCATGTCAAGCACTGAATACCCCTGTCCCGTACCTAGATTATAGGTAACAACGCCCGGGTTCTGGGCCAGTTTTTCAATGGCCCGCAGATGGCCTTTGGCAAGGTCAACAACGTGAATATAATCCCGTACACCTGTGCCGTCAGGGGTTGGATAATCATCTCCGTACACAGAAAGTTCCTTGAGCTTACCCACCGCAACCTGTGAAATATAGGGCATCAGATTACAGGGGATACCATTGGGGTCTTCCCCTATCTCTCCGGATTTATGGGCTCCCACAGGATTGAAATAGCGTAGCAGGGCAATGTTCCAGGAGGGATCAGCCACATGCAGATCGAAGAGAATGGTCTCAATCATGGACTTGGTGCTGCCGTAAGGGTTTGTACAGGGCAGCAACGGAAAATCTTCAGTGATGGGTACTGAGGCAGGGTCACCATACACGGTTGCCGAGGAGCTGAAAACGATATTCTTAACTCCCTGCTCCTGCATGATTTTGCAGAGGTTAAGAGTCCCGGTGAGATTATTTTGGTAATAGAGAAGCGGTTTTTCAACGGATTCCCCTACGGCTTTAAGCCCGGCAAAATGGATGACAGATGTTGCGTCCGGGCTTTCCAGAAAAACCTGACGGGTGGCAGGGTAGTCAAGGAGGTCAGCCTGGAAAAAGCGGATTTTTTTGCCGGTTATTCTCTCCACCCGTCGTAAGCCCTCGGGGTTTGCGTTACACAGGTTGTCAATAACCGTTACGGTGTGGCCGTCGTTGAGCAGTTCAAGGCAGGTATGTGAGCCGATGTACCCGGCACCTCCGGTAACTATAATGTGCATGTGTTACTCCGTTGGTTGTTTTTATAGAAGGATGGTAACTCTTCAGATAGCACCACGACTTTGGCATAACGTGTGGCCTGTAACTATTCAGCTGAATAGTGACGAAGGATGTATCATTATACCACAAAATGCTGGTCGACTTCATAAGTAAATGCTGATATGTTGTTTTTTACCCTGCGAGATTGCCGCATAAAGGTCGTGTCGAAAAATTGTAATCATTCAAGATGTTACCCCAGGAGAGGACTCATGCCCTATGTGAATATTCGTGTTGCCGGAAAACTCAGTCGCAAACAGAAGAAAAGAATTGTCAAGGGAGTGACCCGGGTCATTGCCAGGGAGGCAAACAAACCTGAATCCGCCATTTTGATAATGATTGATGAGCTTAAGCGGGAAAATATCGCCAAGGCCGGAGTTTTGCTTGACGAGTAGTAACTATTCAGGAGCACCTCTCGGAGTCTCCTCTTACCTCTTCGTCCATTTAAGCCTGCGTAAGTAGCACACGCTTCACAGGCTTAAATGAACAGGTAAGCGTAGACTCCGAATCTAAGGCACTCCTGAACAGTTACAGTACGGTGGATCTGCACGTTTTTCGCACCCACCTGAATAATAGTTACGACGAGTAATCAGTGATGGACAGAGAACAGGCTGAACAGCGCCTCTTTGAGCTGCGAAAGCAGCTCGCTGAACATGCGCATCGTTATTATGTGCTCGATGATCCGGTAATTGCCGATGGCGAATATGACGCCCTGTACCATGAGCTTCTTGATCTTGAAGAGCAGTTTCCCGAATTCGTCACCGCGGACTCTCCCAGCCTTCGGGTGGGAGGCGTCCCTTTATCCCGTTTTGAGGAGGCTCGCCACGCATTGCCGATGCTCAGCCTGGATAATATTTTCAGCGACGAAGAGCTTGATGATTTTTTTTTAAAAATACAGCGTTATCTTCAGTCTGAGGAGGGAATCTCCTCTGTTGCCGAGCCAAAACTTGACGGTCTGGCAGTTGAGCTGGTCTATGAAAATGGTGTTCTGGTGCAGGGGGCGACCAGAGGAGACGGCCTTATAGGGGAAAATATAACCCGACAGTTGCAGACCGTACAGACCATTCCTCTGCAACTCTTGGATGATGGGCATAATATACCGGAAAAACTGGTGGTCCGGGGAGAAGTTTTTTTACCGAAAAAGGGCTTTGTAACACTTAACCGGCTACGGGCAGAACGTGGTGAGCCCCTGTTTGCCAATGCCCGGAATGCAGCAGCAGGGTCTTTGCGTCAACTTGACCCAAAGGTCACGGCATCCCGGCCTTTGAGCTTTTTTGTCTACGCCGTAGCTGATACCTCTGTCACTCCCTGCAGTGATCTCAAGGAGCTGTTTGACTGGCTTAAAAGGTTGGGATTTCCCGTTAATCCGCTTATTTGTTTTTGCGAGTCACTTGCACAGATTCGGAAACAGTATGGGCACCTGCTGCAGATCCGCCATGATCTGGAC
>QNYF01000192.1 GCA_003978695.1 Desulfobulbus sp.
TGAATACCTGATTACTGCCATTCCCGGATGATCGGTTTCCGGGTCAAAAACAATATGAGCAAAAGAGGCAAAAGAAAGCTCTCCTCCGTCACTGGCATTGAGCCCATCTGAAATAAAGTCGACATGAGGCGGTAAAACTGCGGAGGCCAAATCCTCACTAATACGATCCATAGCCACCTGGGCGCGATAATACACATCCCCCTTGTCCAGAGTCGCCTCAACCGCTCTGATTGAACCGGACAAAGAAAGTGAAACCATGGAAACGACCACCCCCAGGACCAGCATGGCGAGCATTATCTCCAGCAGGGTAAACCCCTCATTTGTACATTGCTTCTTCAATATCCTTTGCTCATCGACATTACACCGATTTCCAACAGTCCTCGGTAAACCAAATAATTATTTCTTCTTCATTTCACGCCCTGAAGAATGAATCAGGTGCAAGAATAACAGCCAGGCATGCAAAAACAACCATTTTTTCTTTTGCACTTTTCATTTTATCGCTTATGACTTAAAATGAAATTAACAAGAATAAATATCACACTTGAATATTTTGGCAGATATCGATGAGTAATTCCATGAATCCGACACTCCTTATTGTTGATGACGAGACAATACTTCCAGATCTAATAAAGGATTACCTTGAAGACGAGACTCTGTACACTGTCTTGCTTGCAGCTTCAGGAGAAGAAGGCCTCAAGCTCTTGGAATCCCACAAACCTGATATCTGCATGGTTGACATGCGACTCCCCGGCATCAACGGTAACCAGTTTATTTTACAAGCATTACAAATCTTACCGCAATGCAAATTCATTATCCACACCGGCTCAATTGACTATACCCTTCCTACGGAGCTCAAAGAAAAAGGCATTACTCAGCAATCTCTTCTCTTTAAACCAGTTACAGGACTCCACCTGTACCTTGACAAGATAACCGAATTATTGTCACAGTAACTGTGACAATTCGAGAAAAATGCAAAGAGAAAAATGCCGCAATCAATTCAACACAACTCAAAGGATTATTTAGACAGCTCTCTATCTCTTTTTTTTATAGTGTATTTTGCACTCGCTTCATTCGCCAGGGCAGACAATTTGCAACAAATACTTGATGAGTCACTGCCTGCTTACCCCACGGGGGTATGGTCAACTTACCAGGCAGAACCGACCTTCACTCCCATCACCCCGTTTGAGGAGGTATTCCCTGATATTAAGAATACTAAGTCTCGACTGGCGGACAGAAACTCTCTGAATGTACTCATCCCCAGCATCCTCAAAAAACCTGCAGAAACGACCTTACTTGATCTCCCCTATGCGTTGATTGCCCGGCAAGAGTATTCCGATGATGTTAAAATTCTTGGACCGATAACACGAACTCACGTCATGGGAGTTGTTTTTCTCCAATCATTTCCGAATTTGTACCGGAAATTCAATTCCGTTCCCTTGAAGATTTCCTATAATACTCCTTATTTGAAGCAGGTCAAAAAATATTATCTCTCAATTCTTCATTTTGAGGACTTTTTACATCAAAAGATTCCTCCCCGCCGACAGCTCCAAAAAAATGAAAAAATGGCAGATGGCCATCTTGATCAAGATCACACCATGTATTTACTGACATAATGCCCAGGAACTCATGATAAAAAATAAAATTACAAAAATCATCTTGATTGCCACACTGCTCTTTATAGTACCTGTTTCCAGAGCAGATCAACTTGATAAGGTCATGAAATCGGGAACATTACGACATCTTGGCATCCCGTATGGACATTTTGTAACCCCATCGCATCAAGGATTTGATGTCGAATTAATGCAAGCCTTTGCTCACTATCTCGGTGTTGAATATCAATTCGTCGAAAGTACCTGGACAGAAATTGTCACAGATCTTACCGGCAAAATTGTAAAAGTGCATGGCGATACTATTACAGTCATTGGCAGAAAAAAACGAAAAGGCGATATAATTTCTACAGGCTTCACTGTGTTACCCTGGCGTCAGAAACTTGTTCTCTTTTCCCAGACAACCTTTCCGTCCGGAATCTGGCTCATCGCTAGAAATGATTCTGTACTGACTCCAATAAAACCGACAGGTGATATTAATAAAGATATTACCATGGTAAAAGATGAACTTCATGGAATCTCAGTATTAGGTTTAAAAGGGACCTGCCTTGCACCAAGCTTATACGGTATCGATAAAACCGGTGCCAGGATCAAGTTTTTTCCTTCTGACCAGAATCTGGACAGGATGATCCCTTCGATCATTGCAGAGGAAGCGGAGTCTGCCCTTATCGATGTCCCTCTAGCGCTTATTGCTCTTACTACATGGCCAGGCAAGATTAAAGTCATCGGCCCCGTATCACCACCCCAGAAAATGGCCTGCGCCTGCGCTAAAGATTCACCGAAGCTTAAACGTGCCTTTGATGCTTTTTTTGAGGACTTTAAAAAAAGCGGTAGATATCTCAAACTCTTGGAAAAATACTATCCTTCTATTTTCACGTATTATCCTCAACTTTTAAGTGAGGGTAAATAAATACCCTATGTGTTCATGAAAACTCCAGGGACCCAGGCGATGATCAAAAATGCTCTTCGAGAAAAAAACTGAATCATTGCTGATTTCCTCTACTCATTCAGATACACCATCTCTCATTTATGAAATTTCCTTCTTCCCTCAATACAGATTTCTCAACACGATACACACTTCTGGGCGGTTTTTTTCTGATGATATTCATCATCATTCTTCCGTTGTTCTATTATACAAATAATGCCGCCCTTCAGG
>QNYF01000057.1 GCA_003978695.1 Desulfobulbus sp.
GTGCCATAAGCGGGCATTCTTTTTCGGTTCCCTCGCCATACAACCATAATCTGCGCAACCGAACAAATTCAGGCGCTGTCTCGTTAATAATTTCAGCAGTTGCCTTCACATGCTGTTCAGAGCGATCCTGTCCGCCCAGTCCCAGCAATACATAATATGACACTTCTATGCCTGCGTCTTTAAGCCAGCCGGCAACAGATATTACCATTTTTGCCGACTGGCCCTTGCGCTGGAACCGAAGAATTTCCTCATCACCCGACTCAAGGCCCAGATGAACTCTATCAAGTCCTGATTCTTTGAGCAGCCCGATATTCTCCGGCCCGAGTTTGGACAGGGTTGAAACCCGGGCATAAGAGGTTAATCGTTGAATTGTTTCACAATGAGAACGGAGATAACGTGCAGCTCCAGTGAAAACATCCATACCGGCGGCCAGAGGATCAGCATCACCAAAAAACGCGGTTTCAGGACAGGGATGTCGGGAAAGAAGCAGGTTGATATCTGTTATAATATCAGAAAGGGAGCGAGTGGAAAATTCCGGTTCGCCCATTGAGGGGTAAATTCCACAGAACCGGCAACGATTCCAGTTGCATCCGCGGGTAATCCGCACCAGGAGGCTGCGCCATTCAGACGGCGGACGAATGATTAATGACTCAGGCTGATCTTTCAACAGATCAATGTGTTATCGGATAGATAGACACTCCTGATTTATCAAGAAAAGAGACGGCTTTACTGCACACCGGGGCAGAAGTCTTAATGACAATATCTGTGTCAGCCTGGATCTCATGAATTTTGTCGATTTTGGCAAGAATCCGCTCGGTATCTGCAAGTAGAATCCTGGTTTTACGATCCATCACCAGGGCCATCGTGTGATCGTCAACCCACTCCAGGACAGTGCGTCCATCCAAACCAAACTTTCTCGGGTCAAGTTTATCCATGCTGTACCTCCTCAAACATCCAAAACCTTTGTAGTACAATACCGCATAACTCCCTGTGACTGCTCCGGCAGAAAAACAACCAGCCCACCCTGGCTGCCAAGACCTGCTTTTTCAAGAGCGCGTCCGCTCATCTCAAAAAAACTGGCCTGCTTGAGAAATTCCACCCGGCTGCGATAGTCAAATAAACCGGGAAGACTCTGCGGCAGCTTAAGCCGCAGGGAATCACGAATTTCTTTTTGTGCTGGTGCGTTGCAATACCCCGGCAGGCTGCGATGCCCACAACGAAGCCAGTCATAACAGAGTAATTCCTGCAAGAGTTCACCATCAGGGCGGCTTCCGACCGTCTCAAAAAGCAACCTGTGCATCAATTTATGCGTTCTTGCCAGTTCAAAGAACCCCTGTTTTAAGCATATGTCAAGCAAAACAGAGAAAAAAAGAAACGAATCTTCATCGACCAAACGCAGATAGTCCCATAAAGTACGGAAAAACCGATTGTTATAGAACGACTCCACCACTTCGCAAAATTGATACAAAGAGCACATAGTGGTACTATTCATCCAGTTGGTCGCTAAAATTTCATAGGGTGGTTCAGCACAATAAACAAGGCCGAATTCAAGGGCCTTTTTTTCCATAGCAGTTCCCGGTAACACCTTGAGTAAACCCAGCTGAATATAATGGGGGGCAAGGCTGAAAACCTGATTAAATGAATCCGCAAAGCTTTCCCGGGTTTCAAAGGGCAGGCCCAGAATAAGATCAACATGGAGATGAATCGTATCCAGGGCCATAAGCCGTCTGATATTCTCCCCTGCCCGTTCAATATCCATCTGTCGATTAACAGCCTGCAGGGTTTCTCTGTTACAACTCTGGATACCAATTTCAAACTGAAACTGATCGCATCGTACCGTGGGAAGAAAATCAAGCATTTCTTCTGTAAAGCGATCCGGTGCTATCTCAAAATGACAGGTAACCTCGCCCGCATTATCAGCCAGGAACTTCCAGATGGCAAGGGCTCGTAGAGGATTATCATTAAAAGTGCGGTCAACAAACTTGATAATCATCGGCTTTGCGGCAATCAGACCCGATAATTCCTTTTTGATCAGCTCAAGTGGTTTATGGCGAACACCTTTTGCAATGGAGGAAAGGCAGTAGGCGCAGGAAAAAGGACAACCGCGAGATCCCTCATAATAGAGCTGCCGGTTTTTCAACTCCTGCTGAAAATCACTGTTCACATAAGGTGAGGGAAACAGGCTGCTTTTTCCGGCCCGGTAGAGTGGCTGCAGCAGGCCAGATTCAAGATCCCGGTAAAACTGTCCGCCAACAGCTTCAATTTCACCTGTCACCACAGTACACTGCCGGGGAAGGTCAGTGAGGGATGATGCCTGAGGCCCTCCCAGGACAAGAGGGGTATCCGGCAGCACCCGGGAGAGGTCATTGATAAGTCGCCGCACATACTCATGATTCCAGATATATACAGAAAAGAATATCGCCCGTGCCGGAGTTTGGCAGAGGCGCAGCAGAGTCTGATAATAGGGGTCATTAATGGTCAGCTGGCTCAACGCCACATCACGATGGGGCAAATGTTTTTTGAGTTCCTGGCGGACATAAAACTGGGCCAGGCAGGAATGCGAGTAGCGGCAGTTAATACTGACAAGATGAAAAGGGGCAGAAGATGACTTCATTTCTTAAACCGTCTTTTCTGGTTCGGATCGCCGTTCAATGGCTATAAAATTCAAGGTGGTGTGGACCGTAAACAGAGGAAAAAGCAGGGCTATAAAAAAAATATTGACCAC
>QNYF01000230.1 GCA_003978695.1 Desulfobulbus sp.
CTTCCGGTCGGCTTTGCCTATGTCTGTACACTCGGAACCCTGCGGCTCATGGGCAGATCGCTTGATATTCCTTCGCTCATGCTCTCCATTGTGATCCTTGGCATGGGAATTGACTACTCTCTTTTTTTTGTCAGGGCCCATCAGCGGTATCAAGACCCGGGCCATCCCTCGTTCGGGCTGGTTCGCATGGCCGTTTTCATGGCTGCGGCATCCACTCTCATCGGTTTTGGAGTCCTCGCCGGAGCACGCCACTCCCTGCTGCACAGCATAGGTATCACCTGTCTGCTGGGTATCGGCTACTCCCTGCTGGGCGCCTTTCTGCTGCTGCCACCAATATTAAACAGCTATTTTTCCACTGCCAAAACCTGTCCCTCAAAAGATCTCGCCACACGAACGTTGTTCCGCTTCCGGCTGCTGGAACCCTACCCCCGCATGTTTGCCCGCTTTAAACTGAAATTTGACCCGCTGTTTACTGACTTGCCAGCCTATATCCCCAAACCCGACGCCGTAACACATATCCTGGATATCGGCTGCGGTTATGGCGTTCCCGCCGCATGGTGCCTGGAATATTTTCCCACAGCAACATTAACCGCCCTTGACCCTGACCCTGAACGGACGCGCGTTGCCTCACTGGCTGTCGGCAACAGGGGAACGGTGTTCACCGGCTGGGCAACGGACATCCCGCAGGAAACACAACCGGCAGATCTCATTCTTCTGCTTGATATGCTCCATTATATCGATGATAAAGGGTTGCAATCACTTTTTACCAGCTGCGCCCGGGCAGCAGCACCCGGAGCCTCTCTTGTTATCCGCTACACAGTCAAACCCGAAGGAAGGCGGTCTCTGCTCTGGTACCTGGAGCAGGCCAGAATTCGACTGCAGAAAATGTCTGCCCATTACCGTTCCCCCAGAAAAATAGAAACGATGCTTGAAGAATCCGGATTTACTCTTGCGGAACACGGAGTATCCCACCAGAACAGAGAATTATTCTGGCTCAAGGCCACAGTATCTCAAGAACAATCGTAACTTCAGTTACAGACCACACGTTATGCCATAGTCTTGATGCTAGCTGAATAGTCACGAACAATCGGAGGAACTCTACCATGAAAAGGCGCCTGAACCGTCGCCCCATGGTTTCCTTGCGGGAACCGTTTGGTCTGGTATACTTTTAATCAATATGACGCTCTTGAACAGATACTTTTCTCCGGCAGAAATAACAGGCGCAGCTTCCCTGCTTCTCGCCTGCCTTGTCTTCTTTTTCGCACCACTGTTAACCCTGTGTATTCTGTTCGTGTTTATTCTCTGTTGCCTTCTTGCACCTTTTTTCCCAGAAATCAGCTTTTTTCTGCCAATCATCTGCCGGGGATCGGGGCAGAAAAACAGTATCGCGCTCACCTTTGACGACGGGCCTTCCCCGGGTTCAACCCTCTTTATCCTGGATATTCTTGCCAGGTATAACTGTAGAGCAACATTTTTCATTATCGGCAAAAATGCCTGCCAACACCCAGAACTCATCAGGAAAATAGTTGACGAAGGTCACAGTATAGGAAACCACTCATGGGATCATGACAACCTGCTCATGTTCAGAACGTTGAAAACCCTGGATGCTGATATCGGTAAAACACAAAATGTCATGGCTGAATTGACAATCAAACCCCGGGTTTTCAGACCGCCTGTGGGGATTACCGGGCCACGCCTGGGACCAGTGCTTAACAAGCTTAATATGGTTGCGGTGAATTTCAGCTGCAGAGCCTTTGATAAGGGAAACCGTACTGTCGATGGTCTTGCAGACAACATCCTTGCCAAAATCAGGAGCGGTGACATCCTGCTCCTGCACGATACATGGCCGTTACAGGAAAAACAGGTAGACGTATGGAAAAAAGAGCTTGAACAGCTGATTGAACGGCTTCAATCACGGTATACGATTGTCCCGCTTGAAACACTTACAGGGTGTTCTGTCATGGAGCGCCTTACCCCGGAAGAATCAACTCAAGAGTAGATTGTTGGCAAAACTGATGATCGGCACGATCACTTTGTCAATCACACCGGTATAAAACAGCGCCAACAACACAATAAAACCATAACGCTCAAACTGAGCATAACTCCGGGCAGCATCAGGTGGCAATACGCCCATGAGCACCTTGGAACCATCCAGAGGAGGAATAGGCAGACAGTTGAACACAGCCAGCATGATATTGATCCAAACTGAAGCTACCAGCATGCCGACCATGGGTTTCAGTATAAAAATAGGCAGTACCTGAAATGCCAGAAAAAGCTTAACCAGGACAGCACTGATAACTGCCATTAAGACATTGGCGAGAGGACCTGCCAGGGCAACAATGAGCATCCCTTTTCTCGGATTTTGAAAATAGTTGGGATTAACAGGTACCGGTTTTGCCCAACCGATTTTCATAATAAAAAACGCAATCACCCCGATTGGATCAAGATGCTTTATCGGGTTCATTGTCAGTCTACCCGCATCTTTTGCTGTGGGATCACCCAGCCTCCAGGCCACGTAACCATGCGCAAGTTCGTGAAAAGTGAGGGCAAAGAGAAAAGGAGGTGCCAGTATAACCAACTGCTGTACAATACTGTTAATATCCATAAAGAGACGCGTACCTGTGCATTATTTAAAATCATGGTAACTATTCAGCTGCACCCCATCTTGCGGCAATCAGGCCGCCTCACATAGGCGGGCTATAGTTCGTTGGCCTGCTTGCCGGGGCACATCTGAACAGTTACAGACCACACGTTATGCTAAAGTCGTGGTGCTACCTGAATAGTTACAAATCATGAAAAATGAACCTCATTCTCCTATGATCCTAGCCCACGCGCAGCAGGAATGCAATCATCATGGATACATTGTCGTACAAAAACGCTCCCCACCTTACTCACTCTCTCCAGACAACTCTTATCCTGCCGTATTCAACTGGTTCAAAGAGTTTGCCTGCCCCATCCAGGCCGGCTGAAATGACGATCTCAGTTCAGCGTCACTTGGCCCGGCCCATGGGCGAATAAATGAAACGTAACGGTATATCTGGCTCACCTCAGCATTCTCTATTCTGGTTAGACGCAAATCCAGG
>QNYF01000099.1 GCA_003978695.1 Desulfobulbus sp.
TGATAAATGGAGAGCCGCAGGTCCCGAAATTACGACCCGGTTATCAGACCTTACAGCACTGCTTGCGAGTGAAATTGGTGATGAGGGACTGGCTCAGCAATTCAAGGAGAAAATCAACACCTTGATTTCTTCTCATTAAGGAACAAGCCCTCAAGCTCCATTTATTGTATGGTAACTCTTCAGGTGGGTGCGAAAAACTTGCAGAACCACCGTCCTGTAACGGTTCAGGAGCGTCTTAGATTTGGAGTCTACACTTATCTGTTTATTTCAGACTTTTGAAGTACTTGCTTTACTTACGCAGGCTTAAATGGACGAAGAGGGTAAGCTTAGACTCCATGAGGTGCTCCTGAAGAGTAACATTGTATGTAAAAAGGGCTGTGTCGGGAAACCGGCACAGCCCTTTTTGTTTTTCGATCTCACCCGCATTCCTCATGAAGAACTGTATCAATTTTGATCTGATTTGAGAGAATCAAAGAGTTATTAGTCATATATATGTATTGTTGCCAAATCCAGACAAACATTGAATTAGACGCAGCCGGATCTGATGATAAATGCGGGTTAAGGTCAAGAATAAATTGCGTCAAACAATAAAATCGTTTACCTCCTAGAGTTTAATATTCATTCTTTTTTTATGGATTGTTATGACAAAACTTTCGCAATTTGCCCAGCATTTTTCTGAGGGCGCAGGAATTCTTTCGTTGATGGATGATCTTGGTAATGCACTGGCAACAGGGGGCATGATCATGATGGGGGGAGGTAATCCCGGGCATATACCTGAAGTGCAATCAGTCTTACAGAAAGAATTGCAGACCATTACAGCTGATACCGGAGAATTCCAAAAGCTTATTGGTATATATGATCCGCCCCGTGGAGAAAAAGAATTTCTTGCTGCCCTGGCTTCTATGCTCAATGATGAGTATGGCTGGCCAGTTACGCCAAAGAATATTTGTTTAACAAACGGAAGTCAGGGTGGATTTTTTCTGCTGTTCAACATGTTGGCCGGTAAGTTCTCCCATGGACATCATAAAAAGATTCTCTTGCCTGTCGCACCAGAATATATCGGTTACGCAGATCTGGGATTATCTGATAACTTTTTCCGGGCTGTAAAGCCCAGAATTGAGTTTATTGATGATGATTTGTTTAAATACAGGGTAGATTTTGATGCCCTGAATATAACAGATGATATTGGAGCAATCTGTGTTTCCCGCCCAACTAATCCCACCGGCAATGTTCTTACTGATGATGAGGTGCAGGGGCTTGCAGATCTTGCCAGAGAACATAATATTCCTCTCATTCTAGATAATGCCTACGGTGTTCCCTTTCCGGGCATTATATATACCGACGCTACACCTTTCTGGAATGAAAATGTCATCGTCTGTATGAGTCTCTCAAAATTTGGATTGCCAGCAGTCCGAACTGGCATTATGATTGCCGATGAAGAGAGTATCTCTACTCTTTCCGGCATTAATTCCATTCTCAATCTTGCACCCGGCAGCGTCGGGGCAATGCTTACAACAAATATTGTTAAGAACAGGGAGATTATTCGATTAAGCCGTGAAGTTATACAGCCGTTTTACAGAGGAAAAATGGAACATGCTCTTTCCTGTGTCCGGGAGTTCTTTACCGGCATAGACTATCGGGTACATGTTCCTGAAGGTGCTATGTTTCTCTGGATATGGTTTCAGAAACTGCCGGTATCGAGTCGAGTGCTATATGAACGGTTGAAAGCACGCAAAGTACTTGTCGTGTCCGGAGATTATTTTTTCCCCGGCCTTGAAGAAGAGTGGTCTCATACAGGGGAATGCATGAGATTAACCTATTCCCAAGATGAAGCGGATGTGAGAAAGGGACTGGAGATAATAGGTGACGAGATTCGGACGTTAATGAAAGAAACTCAAACAGGTAGGTCTTATGTTAAATAGAATTATTATAACAGGTGTCTTCACTTTTTTGTTGCCCATGCTAAGCCATGCCACATGCCTCGAAGGGGACTGTAAAAATGGCCGGGGCAAGCTGGAAAGCCCTGATGGAAGGGTCTATGAGGGAGAGTTTAAAAATGGTTTTCTCTGGGGGACCGGGACCTTACTCTATCCTGACGGGTTGCAATACACTGGTGAATTTGTCAAAGGCCGATTTAACGGAACCGGGACGCTTATCAGCCCCGATGGACGAAAATATACCGGTACATTTAAAAATGGGGTTATTGAAGGAACCGGTACTTTAACCAGACCTGATGGACTGCAGTATGTAGGTGATTTTTCTCTTGGCCGGTTTAATGGCCGCGGTTCTCTTGTTTATCCTGATGGCCGGGAATATACAGGTGATTTTCGTAATAATGTGCTGCAGGGGCAGGGCAAGATGCGCATGGCCGACGGAAGCACCTTTGAAGGCATTTTTCGTGAAGGTAAACCCAATGGCAAAGGGATAAGGCGTTACCTGGACGGGACAGTATACACCGGAGAATTTGTTGGTGATAAGCGCCAGGGAGAGGGAGTGCTGGAAATGCCGGATGGCAGCCGTTATGAAGGAAATTTTGCAGATAATCTTTATGATGGGAAAGGGACACTTTCATACAAAGGTGGCCAGAAGTATTCCGGTGATTTCCAGGAAGGTGCCATTACAGGTAAAGGGACAATGATATGGCCTGATCAGGATAAAAAATATACCGGCGAT
>QNYF01000131.1 GCA_003978695.1 Desulfobulbus sp.
GCTTGGCGGGGCGATGGGCTCATTGTTCTCATCCTGGCAGCCTGCTGTTGCAGGTCCACCAGGCTCTTATGCACTGGTTGGCATGGCTGCTGTTTTTGCAGCCTGTGCCCGGGCACCCCTTACCGCCATGCTCATCGTCTTTGAGATGAGCAATGACTATTCTCTTATCCTGCCGCTCATGGTTGCCGCTGTAACAGCATCTTTTCTCGCTCAGGCCCTGTTTCCAGAATCAATTTACTCGATAAAACTTTCACGTCGGGGAATTCGCTTTTCTGAAGGTCGTGACATGGATATTATGCAGGGGGTTCAGGTTGGCGAGGTCATGAATGATGACCCGGTCACCATAGGAAAAAATCAATCTCTTGCAGAGTTGTACCAAAAGTTTCAGGAAACACATTTTCTGGGTTTTCCAGTGCTGGATGAACAGGGAAGGCTCTGGGGTATTGTTACTCTTCAGGATATGGAACAATCCCTTACCAATACAGCAGCTAACCTCAGAGGTATGACCGTTGGCGAAGTAGCAGTTAAAGATCCGGTTACTGTGTTTCCTGACGAACCTATCTGGGCAGCAATTAAAAAAATGTCGCCACGAGATCTGGCCCGACTGCCGGTTATCAGCCGTGATGGGAAAAATGTTATTAAGGGGTTGATCAGTCGAAGTGATATTCTTCGTGCCTACGATGTAGGTATTGTCAGAAAACAGCGCGGATTACTGTTGGAACAACAGACACGCCTGCGTCGTGAAGAGTATAACGGATTTATCGAGTTTGCTTTGAAAAAAGGTGATTCAGCGTTAGGAAAAACTCTGCAGGAGATAGAATTCCCGCTTTCTGTAAATGTTATTTCTGTTGAACGGGATGGCCAGATCATCATACCAAGAGGCAACACGCTCTTTCTGGAAGGTGATATTATCACCCTTTTTGGTCACAAGGATGAGTTAAAAGCAACTAAAGATAATTTCCATTATTTTAAGAGTGTTACTCCATTATAGCGGGAATAGAATACGCATTTTTTCATTGCTGATCATGAAGCTGCCTGCTCTCCATTTTCTTTTTCTTTTGATGAACTGGAGTTCAGAAAATTGAAAAAAACGTTTTTTTATTTTCAAAACCATCAGTTGAGTGATATTATGAGTTAATTTATGGTAAAAAACAGGGTAGCTTTTCAGGAGCACCTCACGGAGTCTACGCTTACCTCTTCGGCCATTTAAGCCTGCGTAGGTAACCACAAGTACGCTTCACAGTCTTTAAATGAACAGGTAAGCGTAGACTCCGAATCTAAGGCACTCCTGAACAGTTACGGGCCGGTTGTCTTGCAGGTTTTCAGCATCCACTTGAAGAGTTACAAAGAGTTTTTTAAAAAGGTTATTACTTTCAATAAATAAACAATGGCACAAACTGACAATAATCATGCCGATGGTCATATCGGAGGGGTTTCACTGGCCTCCTTTTTACAGATGCTCGAGCAGGAGAAAAAGACCTGTGTCCTGCATGTCTCGGCAGAGGGGCAGGAAGGGTCCTTTTATTTTGAGGAAGGCGAACTCGTTGATGCAGAATGTGCACAGCAGGCTGGGCTTGATGCAGCATACACCCTGCTCGCTTTGAATAATCCAAGATTCCGTGTTGATCCCTCTGAAGATAGAATTCATCGCATTACTCTTCCTCTGGCCCATATTCTTCTCAATGCCGCGACTAGAGTAGATGAAGCTCATGAGCAGGAGTCATTGGCCCCTAAACGGGTGAGTAAGACTGGTACCGTGAGTACAAAGGCTAATCCGGCCCTGAAGAAGTTAATAGAGACAATTGTCGATACCGCCGGGGTAAAGCATTATTATTTGCTGAACCGGAAAGGTAAAATGATAACGCAATCGTCAAAGAATCAACATATTGGCGATTTTATCACCTATTGTATAATAAGTGGTATCCAGATTCGGAAAAGTCTTGGTGCCCGGGGGCCTCAAAGTGTGCGTCTTGTCATGGAGAATAACGATATCCTGTTGATTCTGCCCGGCGCTGGGATGATAATTGGTCTTCTGCTGGATGAACATGCCTCAATAAGTGATGTTACAGCGAGGCTGCGTCCTGCCTTGGCTCATAAATAGAGTTGAAGGTTTGCTATGAGAAAATTACTTAATGAAATTTCAGTAATTCCTGGCGTAAGCGGGTCTTGTATTTTTGATAAAAAAGATGGCCCTCTCTGCAAGGATCTACATCCCAGTTTGTCTGAGGACCTTCTGCATACAGTCGGAATTCATCTTGTTCGGCTGTTGCAAATGAGTTCAATGAGCAGCCTGCAGGTTAAATCTATTCATTTTCGTTATGATAAGTACGCTCTTGTTGGCATGCCGCTTGATACAGGTGTCGTACTGATGACAATTTGTGAAGCCCACGCTAATTGTTCACTTGTTGCCACGACTGCATCTATGCTTGCAGCAGATATGCGAGAGGACTTATCCCGGGGAATTAATAAACCCGATATAGAGGCTGTTACGCCGGATAGTGAGTTCGTCCAGGAAGATGATCTTGAACTCCAGCTGATGTATACGGAGATCGAAGGTGTTCTTGCCGCCTCAGTCGGACCAATTGCAGGGATGATTATGCAGGATAATCTTGATAAATGGAGAGCCGCAGGTCCCGAAATTTCGACC
>QNYF01000156.1 GCA_003978695.1 Desulfobulbus sp.
AGGAAGAATGCAACGACAACAACGAAACAATGCGCCGGGCACCGGGTTTGGTGAAGGCCACTGGTCTCCTTCGCACGAAGTAAATTTTGTTGCCAGACACCGCCCCTTTGCAAAAACATTCATCAAATACGAATGGCGAAGAACACTCTGCCGCCGGGGCATAATGGCCTGTAATCAGTATCAGCACCGCCAGAATCCCCGTAATCGTTTTTGGCCTGAAAAAGATAATTACAACGGTTTTGCTCCATTTCCGCCTGCGGCCCGACAACTGCTCAGGCAATTACTGCCCTGGTAAAAAACAAAAAAACGTATTTCAGCGACGGCCTCATCTTCCTCCTGACAACCCCTCAGCTTACGTTGGGAGGAAGAATTCCAGCTGAGCAGTTACTCTGATACCTTGTTTCGAACCTGAACAACCAGGCAACGCATTTAGTAGTTGACTGTGTCTGGCATACTATATATAGTGGTTAAATTAACATTAGCTGTTGGTTCGCTTCATGGGAAGCGCAGTTTTCTGTCTTTTCACAAAAAAATGTGCGACAAAAAACAGGGAATCCGGTGAAAGTCCGGAACTGTCCCGCAGCGGTAAGTGGAAACGAACACCGTCTCCTGATAAGGGAAAAGCACTGTACAGGTTTGTACGGGAAGCGACGGTCAATAGGCTGAATGCATACCATTCACTGTCCACAAGTCCGAACACCTGCCGACAGCAGCCATGTACAATTACCCCCTTCGAGGAAAGGAGAAAGGTATGCCACAATCAGCACCTCATTCAGACACGATTAATCCCCCCTCCCTGCCAACAGTAATCGGGCAGGACATGCACATTCTCAATCCCGTATTTACCCGGGCGCTGCAACAGCACGACAGTAAAATACTTGCAGCTATGGCCACACAACAGGTTGAGGCGGGTGCCCGGGCTTTGGACCTCAATCTCGGGACAACCGCAAAAAACAGGCTCCTGACTGCCTGGGTAGTCGACACCATTCAACATGCTGTCGATGTGCCTTTGTTTATTTCTTCCCAGGTTCTGAAGCAACCTGAAATTTTGCAGGATTACAGGGGAAAAATCACGATTAACTCTGTTACAGCCGAGAGATCAGCACTCATTTCTGCCATGGAGACAGCAGGAGCTTATCAGGCGCAACTTGTTGTACTGCTGGTCAGACCCGGACTCACCCCTTTTACGGCAGACGAACGATTACAACTGGCAGCGGAAGTTTTGGAAACAGCGGTCAAAGCCGCATTTCCCATAAAAGACCTCTACCTTGATCCGCTTTTTCACCTCCGGCCAGATCCACTGACATGGCAGCTCAGCCGTGGCATGCCAGATGTTGACTCTGTGCTGGAAACCATATCGCTCCTGCCCCAGCTTGCCGGAACACACCTGCGCACCCTGGTGGCCCTGTCAAGTGCTTCACAGTTTCTTCCCGCAGAGAAGAGGTCGGCCCTGCACTGCCGTCTCCTGCCTCTACTGACAGCGGCAGGACTTGACGCAGTAATTCTTAACAGCCACGATAAACAGCTGATGGAGATAGTGCAGAAACCTGAAGGGAGCACGCTTGCATCGCCGCCGCCAATACGGAACATCAGAGAAAAGATTTCTCCAGCTGCCATGCACTGGTAATACCGTTATGGCTGAATAAAGAGGCCTACCTGAATCAGCAGGGAGGCTCTGAGAGCAAAGACTATAACCCGGCATCTTCCCGGACACGGAGAAACGAAGGAAACCTGGGGATGCCGGATGGGTAAAATCCATAGTGTTTGAACGTTATGATCGTCCCAATGGCTGGAGGATTTTCTCTTTGCCGGTCCGTAAAACCAGTGCCAATCTTAAAACGGATATCTCTGTTATTTTGTAATTCAACAACCAGCGCCCCCAACCTGCCGGAGTTTCTCCCGGCTCCGGGACGATATCCGACAATGACGGCCTCTGTGTCATACGAACTTTTGAGCTTGCAAATCTCACTACTTCGACCATGTACATACAGGCCGTCGGCCTTTCTGACAATCAACCCCTCGCCGCCCTCTGCTTCAACCTGCTTTAACTTTTTGTAGAGCTGCGCCCGACTCTCTATTCTCACCTGGGGAATCACAAAGGCAAACAGGCTTGGATGAGCTGTAAACCACTCCTTTGCCTGTTGCAGACGATCACTGAATCCACCTGCTGCTTCCGGGACATCAAAAATTGCAAACTGCAACTTCCGCCAGCCTTCCTGATCACGTTCCCGTTTAATTATTGAAACAGTTCCGGCAAATGTTCCACGCCCGCCCCAGAGTTCACCTTCAAGAGCAAAAGGAGGGAAATTTGCAGTAAAAAACGATGGCACTTTCAGTATATGGCCATTTTTTGACAGCATCTTGCTGCCGGTCCAGTACCCTCGAACGCCGTCCAGCTTTTCACTCATCAGCCAGCCCTGAACAGCCATATCATCAGCATATTCCCGGGCTAGCATGATCTCTCTACCCTGAGCTGTAAGAGGTAAACAGCTCAGGAAAAGAATCAACAGAAACGACATTTTCAGGGACATAAAAAAAGCGCATCTGCAGACGAGCTGCACATGCGCTTTTGTTGCCACTTCAACCACAGGGTACATC
>QNYF01000130.1 GCA_003978695.1 Desulfobulbus sp.
GGTCTCAACGTTTACACCGTCACCGGAAAAATTACCACCAGCTGACTTACCAACACCTTTTGTGCCAGGCTTACCAAACTCAAGCCCACCGATCTCTACAGCATACACGCCTTTAACAGCCTTATCGTCGCTGGCCATCTCTGCCCACATGCGGTATTTTACCTCACCCCATGAGTCATTGGCATCGTTATCAACTTTGATGCCACCACCTTTCTTAAAATGATCACCGTCCAGAAAGTCTGCGTGATTGGTATACACCTGGAAACGATGGTCCAGATCGCCATGGAAGGCAAAATCTGCGGCCATTGCATGACCGGCATATCCCATGCCACACATGATGGCAGCAACTGCTAAAATCTTCTTCATGATACTTCCTCCTCTTCTTTGAGTAATGAGAGAACTCGATGCCCTGAAATTCACTCGCTAAATCAAGAAAAATCAAATCTCGATAATTGTTGATACAAATTTTTTAACACATCGGCAAGCAAAAAATACAAAAATTTATATTTTTTTTTTGCCAAAAATTAATACCAACCCAAAAGAGCTGGGGCTCAACGACTTCAAGAAATCATAGCCATTTGTTATAAATCCTTCTGTATTCCCCATTTTGACGCATGGTAATAATCTCTTTATTAAATATTTCCTTTAATTCCTCTGCGCCCTCCTCCGGGAAAACAACGCCATACCGCTGCTCGGCAAATATTTCGCCAACCACATGAATTTCAGGATCCTTTTTCGCCGTATACAGCAGCGGAGGACTATCATAAATAATCGCATCGACCTGGTCTGTCTTCAGCATGCTCACCATTTCAGCCAGCGAATCAGCCAGTACAAGGTCAATTGTGTAATACTGCAGATATTCTTCTGTTGTCGTCCCTCTGATCACCGCCACTTTATGCTGATCAAGGTCGGCGATACTGTTTATTGCTCCAGGGTGCAGACGATCAAGAGTCAGGGTGGACGAAAGAGTAGCTGTAAAGGCTGCAAACCACATGACACCAATAATCATCCAGATCGCAGCAACCAGTCTGCCGCTCACTTTCCGGGGGTATTTATCACCGTAGCCGACTGTGGTCATGGTCACCACCGCCCACCAATAGGCGTCTACAATGCCTTTTCTGTATCTGGTGGAGAAGGCATGCTTGTAATCATCATCTTTTTCAAGCCACCACATTATGTGAGCCACAATTGTAAGGCCCAACAAGAAAACAGACAGGGACAATCCCAATACTCGAAGAACAGCTCTGGTAAAATATGTCATCCGTTCGCTCTGGTTCAGATGAACAGCAATTTGTAAACCCGAATCAAAAAAAGGCTGGGAAAAATCAACAAATTTCTCGCGGTCTGCTGTAATGGTGATCCCGGCAAATCCCAAATCACACGCGCCTGACTTTACAGCAGCTAAAAAATCTGGAACATTTTCGTATCGTACAAATTCTGGTATCAGGTTGTTGCGTTTGCAAATTTTCCGAGCCATATCAATACACAGCCCTTTCATACCAGGCAATACAAGGGGAGGGAATTCCTTCACCGCAATGCGGACGTTGTGCGCTTCCGCTCCGGACGCTTTCAACGGAAACAGGCCTAAACTGACAAGACAGATAAAAAAAATACATCGACAACAGAAAAGAGGCATGGCAGGCAGGGGGCAAGAGTTAATTGATTGTCTGCATACTGATTTTAAACAGAAATACTACATGATAGAAACGAAATGTCAACCAGCCATGCCGCACGCTCCGGAACAAACAGACAAAACTCCTCGACAAACGACGCCACTCTACGCCAACAGCAATGATGCTTTATCTTGTTGCCCAGTCGAATTACGGTTATGTTTCTTCTTTTGCATTTTTTCAAGGCGCATCACTTGCCCATTGGTAACTATAATGTCAGTCTTGAGTCCCTCATGATTGACAATGATTCTGTCGCAAAACATCAACCCACGAACTCACAGGTACTCCATGTCGAACAACAACTCTTTTCCCGACGAACAAAAAAAAGGTGTGTACCGGGCCATCATGAAGCGAAGAGATATCAGAGCCCAGTTTACAGACGCCCCGGTATCAGACAAAATCCTGAACAACATTCTTCAGGCGGCCCATCATGCACCATCTGTCGGTTTTATGCAGCCCTGGAATTTCCTGGTTATCAGAGATCAGAAGACAAAAGAGCAGGTGTATACCGGCTTTAAAAAGGCCCATGAAGATTCGGCTGTCATGTTTGCAGAAGAAAAACAGGATACATATCGTGCATTTAAGCTGGAAGGCATTCGTGAATCCCCGATAAACCTCCTCATAACCTGTGACCGTCAACGGACAGGCCCTGTGGTGATAGGTCGTACAGTTCAACCTGAAATGGATCTTTTTTCGACGGTCTGCGCTGTCCAGAACCTCTGGCTTGCGGCACGAGCTGAGGGCATAGGCGTCGGCTGGGTTTCAATTATTTACGAACAGGAATTACAGCGCATTTTTTCTCTACCTGAATCTGTCAGAGTCATAGCATATCTCTGCCTCGGGCATGTCACACATTTTCCCCAACAACCTGAACTGAACTGGAAAAAGCCGGTTGGCTGCCACGCCTCAACCTTGAGGATCTTGTTTTTTATGAAAAATGGGGAAAAACCCTGCGGCAGTAGGCCATTCACCGTTCTTTAGTCTTAACCTGATAAATTTGTAACTATTCAGCTAACACCACGAGTTTGGTATAACGTGTGGTCTGTAACTATTCAGATGTGCCCCATATTGTGGCAGGCAGGCCAACGAACTATAGCTAGCTATGTGAGGCGGCCTGATTGTCGCAAGATGGGGTGCAGCTGAATAGTTACGTAAATTTTTGTGTTATTTTTGACGTAAACTGCGCATTATGGTAAAATTTTAATACTGTTTTTTGTACAATTAATTACCTTGCACTCAATTTTTCTCCCAAAACCGACACCTTAGCCGTTGTGATGAAAATATATCCTCGTTCTCAACATACATGGTCGGCACCTTATCTGATCTTCATAGGTCTGATTATTCTGCAGAGCCTTGCTGTAGGTGTCATTATGTTGAAACAGCATGGAATGGGAGAAAAAATCCTCCTGACCCATGCCAAGGAGATGATGGAACGGCTCGCTGACGGAGCAATCCATAATACAAGTCATCATCTGCAATCAGCTGAAAACACTGCACGTATCACCAGCGGGTTAATTACATCTGCAATTCTTGTCCCGCACAAGACCGAGTCTTTTGAGAGATATCTCCTGGAGCAGCTCAAAAACCATGAATCATTTTCAGGGTTTACCTATGGAGACCAGGATGGAAAATTTTTATACGTTGGCAGGCGGTCCGCCCTTAAGGAAAGCAATTATCTCACAAAATTCATTACTCTTGTAAACGGGATCAAACAGGAATACGCCATTCAGCGTGATAATAATTTTGTCTCACAGGGCCGAATCAACATCAATGATGATTATGACCCGAGAACCCGCCCCTGGTACGATGCGTTCAACCAGGCAAAACTTCTCTGGACCCCCCCATATATTTTTTATACGTTAAGGGAGCCAGGCATCACTGTTTCAGTGCCCATTACAGATAAAAACGATAATCCGACTGGTGCTTTTGGCGTAGATATTGAAATCACAAGTCTGTCAAATTATCTTGCCAGACAAAAAATCAGTGAACACAGTACGGCCTTTATTGTAGCCAAAGGCGGAGAAATGGCCGCCCATTCGAACATTAATCTTATCAAAAAAACAGACGCGCATGGGAACCAGCAGCTTCTGAATATCTCGGATCTCGAACATGACCCTATGCTGGCTGCTCTCTGGAGTCTCATAAAATCCCGGGATGGCTCCTCACTTCTCAAGGGGTCGACTCTAGATTTTGCGGTTAACGGGAAAAGATATCTTGCTGTTGTCCGGTCATTTCCTGAAAACAGCAGCTGGCCCTGGATTATGGCCGTTGTCGCACCGGAAAATGATTTTATTGGCATTTTTCGTAAGGCAAAACGAAAAAAACTCCTGGAAGCACTCATCTACAGTATCGGCATAACCCTGTTTCTTTTCCTGCTGGCCGCAAAATTCTTAAAACCAGTCCGTCGTCTTCTTCACCACGCCCATTTCGACCCCATGACAAACCTCTTCAACCGAAGGGCATTTTTTGAACACTGTGAAAAAATTGAAACAAAGGCTCTTGCAGACAACACCCCCCTTTGTATTGCCATGGCCGTGACCAACGACGGCCCCACGCCCATGCCCGCCGACCTGGGCCACCACCCTTACCTGCCGCATGACCGGTCGGGTGCCGGCCCCCGGGTCACCGCCCCGGTGCAGCAGATCTGGGAAAGCGACGACGAAGTACTGCCGCGCGCTTTGAGCGCCAGCCATGCCGCCGTGCATGCCCTGCAGCAGGGCAATACAGCACAAAGTAATTCAGCAGCGGGTCGGCCTGCATGCGCAGGCTGCTGCCATCCGGCCA
>QNYF01000078.1 GCA_003978695.1 Desulfobulbus sp.
GTAAAAACAACCGGCAGAAACTGCATAATCCTGGCCTGGGTCGGATCAGCCGTGGTCGGAGTCATTTTCTGCTGCAGATACATCGAGGCTCCCATAAGCAGCGTAAGAACCGGGATACCGTGGAGCATAGGAATATCAAAGCCGATCATTAACCGGTCAGGTGCGGACAGGTCATTAATCCACAGCATAAACGGCGCATGACGAAGCTCAATAGCTGCCATGAGCACCCGGTACAGGGCAAAGAAAAAAGGAACCTGCAACATCATGGGCAGACAACCGCCAACAGGGTTGACCTTGTACGTCTTGTACATGGCCATTGTCTCCTGCTGCATCTTTGCGGGATCATCTTTATACTTCTCTTTGAGCTTGGCCATTTTGGGCTGCAGTTTCTGCATGTTCTTCATCGACTTCATACCTTTTGTGGTAATCGGCCAGAAGACCCCCTTAATCAGGCAGGTCAGGATAATGATCGCTACACCGTAGTTGCCAATATATCCGTATAAGAAATTCAGCAGAAAGAGCATGGGCTTGGCAAGAATATCAAACCAACCAAAATGCACTGCCTTGTCCAACTCAAACCCTGTCGTTTTAAGGAGAGATAACTTCTTGGGGCCAAGGTAGGTCTCATATGTCAAGTTTTTTGATTCGCCGGGCTCAACAGCGTAGACGCCGTCACTGACGACTGAACGCACAAGAGGTCCTGCAGCCGTCATCGTCACCTGAGCAGAGCCATTCTGTTCAGGTATCACCGCACTCATAAAATAATTATTCTCATAAGCAGCCCATTTGACATTTCCCTGATGAACAACAGGGCCCTTCTCCAGCTTTTTCACCCGGGTTTCTACCAGCTTATCCAAGATAAATGGACGGCCCGCTGAACATGTATCGATTGGACTTTTTTCCCGCAACAAAGGGGGCATTCGTCATGACCATGGCAGGACTTATCTGCTGTGAGCTTGTGCCGGTATTTGTCACTGTATACTGACTCTTGACGAGATAACTGTCCCCGTTAAAATGAAGCGTTCGGATAATTTTAAGCCCGTTATCCAGAAGCGCAGCCATGACAAGTTCGCCTTCAGCTCCATTCTGAACACTCAACTGCTCTTTATCCGAAGTGAAAATCGGCAACTGAGCCTCTGCACCATTATCCAGGGTGAAAACAAAAGGAAGTGCTGCAGGATTAGCGGGTTTGACCAGATCCATGAGCGGAGAATTCGGATCCTTTTCAGTGCGGTATTTTTTTAGAACAAAACTCTTTACCCCACCACCCTGTTCAAAAAAAACTGCTCTATAAAGCGGCGTATCAACTGTGATATCCCGGGCATCTTTATTAATCTGGATTTCAGGAATCTGAACGGCAGAGGCCGGGGCAGTTGCCTGGGCAGGATTTTTTTCTGCGCCCGGTGCAGCCGGCACAGTTTTCGCTGCTGTTTTTTTGGCATCCTTGACCTGTTGTGCCGTTTCTGTCGGAGAGGTCACAGGCTGTTTGGGAACAAAAAAATACTGATATCCGATTAAGATCAAAAACGAAAGAATAATCGCCAGAAAAGTTCTGTACATATCCATGATTACATATATCCTTATACTTGCCGCATCTGCCGGGTCCCGATATTGGGACACCCTTCATTTATGCGTCAAACACTTATTTTACCGGGTCATAACCACCGCGGGCAAAGGGATGGCAACGCAGGATGCGGCAAAAAGCAAGCCACATCCCCTTTAAAGCGCCATAACGAGCAACAGCATCTACAGCATACTGCGAACAGGTCGGTGTATATCGACAACAGGGAGGAAACAATGGGGAAATACAGTACTGGTAGCCTTTAATGAAAAACAGACAAACCCTGCCTGCCAGGGGAATACCTGTTTTGTTTGATCCAATACCCTGCACCCCGGCAGAATGCTGATGACGATGGCAGCCCATTAATACGACCCGGGCAAACCGGTTAATTTCGCCACGGCATCGCGCACATCATGCATCCCCTGCAGGGAGAACTCAGGGCGTACAGTAAAAACGATGTCACTTTCCTGTGGAAAAATATCCCGATGCAGACGGAAAGTCTCGCGGACTATTCGTTTAATTCGGTTTCGTTGTACAGCGTTACCCACCTTCCGGGGGATACTGATTCCCAGCCGTCCGGAAGAATTAACTCCTGGTAAAAAAATGAGCGCAAAACCTTTGCCACGTAACCGTTTACCACGCCGATAAACCTGATTAAACTCCCCGGTCCTCCTGATAATGCAGGTCTTGGGGAGCTTGAAGTGTTTCACCTGATCAGGCAGAAAGCCGTTTACGACCTCTGGCACGTCTGCGTTTAATAACAGCCTGTCCTGCTCTGGTTTTCATGCGTGAACGGAATCCGTGGGTACGTTTACGTTTGATGTTACTTGGTTGAAAAGTTCTCTTACTCATGTTGTTTTCCTCTAAATGTGATGGGCCTGCCTGTTCGCAGTCGGCTATCAGCACACCGCTGATTTCTTACACTGGTCTGTTTCCGGTTGCGCCGCGTCTTGATCACAATACTGCAGAACTCCGGAATGGTACGCATAACACGCCGACAAAAGCCTGCCATTTACTTTCTCAAAAATATGTATTTTAATCATAGGGTATAGATACTGTCAAATCATTTTCTTCGAGGGCGGTCAAAGTATGGCAACAATACAACTTCAGGATATCGACTGGGCCGAACTCTGGCAGGAAGCCAACGGCAGCAAGAAACAACAGAAAAAGAATTCAGCCGACTGGGACCGGAAAGCGGAATCCTTTGCCACCAGAGCTACACATTCCGTGTATACCGAGAGATTCCTTGCCCTTCTCTCGCCCAGACCCGAATGGAGCGTTCTCGACATAGGGTGCGGTCCGGGCACGCTGGCAATCCCTCTTGCCAGACGGGTCAAAACGATTACCGCTCTTGATTTCTC